>JBEKQA010000218.1:0-5130 GCA_049520195.1 Bacteroidales bacterium | reverse complement strand
ATTAGCGTACTTAAACTTTTAGGGTCGGGTGAATATGTTGTGGATATACCCGGTTCAGTACCACCAGGTCATTTTGGACTGGCAGTAAAGGATTATACACATTCTACAGCTCCCAACCGGCGCTATCCCGACCTGGTTACACAACGTTTGCTCAAATCCGCCATCGCAGGCAAACCCATGCCGTATCCGACTGAGCAATTGGAACAAATTGCGCAACACTGTACCTTGAAAGAGGACGATGTGAAAAAAGTAGAGCGACATGTTGAAAAGTCGGCCAATGCGATACTCATGAAATCCAAGATCGGCGAACAATTTGATGCAATCGTAAGTGGTGCATCGCCAAAAGGTACCTGGATAAGGCTTCTTAATCCGCATGTTGAAGGAAAACTGGTAAAAGGGTTCAATGGATTAAAAGTGGGGCAGAAATTAAAAGCACGTCTTACACATATCAATGTGGAATTGGGGTTCATAGATTTTGAAAGCGTTTAGTAAACTAATTTTATAAACAATTAATTATGGGTAAATATTCAAAGAAATCACAGGACAAAATTGAAACAGTAATGCATGAATTTAAACTTGGGGAATTAAAATCCGGTAAGGGTGGTAAAGGTGGAAAAGTAAAAAGCCGCAGGCAGGCGATCGCAATTGGCATCAGTGAAGCCCGGCATGAAGGCGACAAAGTTCCAAAGAAAAAAGGTTAATCAGACATTTCCAAAAGAGAATGGAAGACTTACGACATCTGGAATTCTTTGCACTCAATTCAAAAGAAATTGTTGAAAAGCAGGTGGATTCATACCGGCAGCAACATTCATATGCAGGAACTATTATTGGAGTCACTGCACTGTTCATTCCATTTTTCCTGAGCAGCCTTGTTGGTACTTTTCATGTAATTCAATATATTTCGGTTATTCCGATAGCTCTTTTTATTTGGGCGATACTTTTAATGCTGAACATTTTTAAGACAAAACCACTCGACCAGGCTTACAATATTGAAAAGTACCATGTCTTATTAACAAAAACTTATAAAGAAATACTGCTAAGTGAAATTGAAGGCAACTCAAATTCGTATAGTAAAAACAAAATAATTACTGATAAAGGTAATAAGAGTTATGTTACAGCAGTCAGGTTAACCACTACGGCTCTATTATTTTCAATAGTACTTCTTTTTACAAATCAATTCTTCAAAATCGAAAAAATTCCCACAAAAACTCAAGATGTAATTTTAAAAAAAGCAACTAAATATAATAATTTAAACGACAGTATTACTGAGTTACACTCTGCTTTTCCAAATGTTCAGAAGACAAAATAAAATGTGTGGATGATATAAATCTTTTCAAAAGTTGTGTAACACTATTCTGAACAATTTGGATGATTTTTACTTCGGGTAAAAAAATGAGTAAATCCATTTTTAATCCTACTGACCGTTATAACTCCAATAGCAGACATAAAATTGAAAACAATGAAAAAATCAAAGGTTAAAAAAGAAAGCAGATCAACAAGAGAAGAATTTATCAAAGTTGAATCCAACGTCTACCTGCATATTACAGATGCAGGTGAGGGAAGGCCGGTTGTACTCATCCACGGTTGGCCGTTAAGTGATGAAATGTTTGAATATCAATACAACGATCTGATAAATAATAAATTCCGGGTAATTGGGATAACCTTAAGGGGTTTCGGGCAATCCAGTAAACCCTATGGGCTTTATGATTATGATGTGCATGCCAGGGACATCAAAAAAGTCCTGGACCATCTGGATATAAAAAAAGCTGTTTTAGGTGGTTTTTCTATGGGAGGTCCCATTGCAATCCGGTATATTTCATTGTATAAGGGCGCCCATGTCACAAAGTTGGCTTTATTCGGTGCAGCAGCCCCCATCTGGACGCAACGCAAAGATTTCCCTTATAACCTGCCAAAGAAGGCAGTTGACGACTTAATTGCGTTGAATTATAAAGACCGCCCAAAGCTTCTGGCTGATTTTGCAAAAATATTCTCTGCCACACCAACCTCCTTAAATAAGGGGATCGGCAGTTGGCTGAATAGAATTTGTCTAAGTGCTTCTTCTTATGCAACAGCAAAATGTTTAATCGCCCTGAGGGATACTGACCTGAGAAAGGATTTAGCGAAAATCAAAGTTCCAACACTCATTATGCACGGCAAACTGGATAAAATCTGTTCTTTTGATCTGGCTGAACAGATGAAAGCCGGAATCTCAGATTCACAGCTCGTTCCTTTTGATAATAGCGGCCACAGCTTGTTTCTTGAAGAAACTCAGAAGTTTAATGCAACGCTGATCAAATTTGCAGGAAAATAAGCCAGGATACAGGTAGGATCCAAATTCCCTACTCCACACTACCTATTCCACACTCCAGAATCCGCTCTCCACACTTCAGACTCCTCACTCCGCACCCCAGACTTAAAACTCAACTCTTAAAACTTTAGATTTGAGACTTCGAACTTTTAGATTTTCCCTTTACATTTCAGATTCGCCTGACCTCTATTTTCTTTGATAAAGTTATTGATTCCATAAAACAGATCCTTTCGGGTACGTTTTTCAGATATTCAACGATTATAATACCCGGGCGGGAATAAAAACCTTCAGGTTGATTATTTCATCTCGTTATCAATCTGCCTGATGATCTCATGGCATTTCTTGATTCCTTCTTTATGGATGGGAATGATATTATTCGATATAAGTCCTCCGCTGGTACCAATGAGGATCTTGAAATCGCTTCTGCCAAGAATGGAAGCTACATTCATGACCCTTCCGGTTTTTGACAGCTTTATATTCTGAGAAATGAGTGTCGCTATCTTTTCATTGTGCTGATAATATTTCTCATCAAGATCCTGGATCCGTTGAAAAATGCTTTCATGCAATTCTATGATATTATCCAGCAACTCCTTGTTTTCAATGATAGTAAACTTTCCACTGCTCTTTAATCCTTCATATCTCGCAATATGAGGATCAAGACTGGTACTGCTGAAAAAGCAATCCGAATACTTGTTAATACTGTCATTATTCAAGGGTGCTCCATCTTCTGCTTTTAAATAAAAGGAAATTCCCCTCAAGGCATATTCATACATTTCCTCACTGTTGGTCATGTTCTCCATATCGTTTTGCAGATCTTTCTTCAAACCGGTTAAAAATTCTCTCTCATCCTTAACATTATGAATTTTTTCATTCCAGTTGTTCAGACCGATTGAAATGGTCACAGCAACGACAATTATGAGTATTTCAATAAAGATCTCAAAAAGTTTACGCCTAACGCTTTTCCCCGATGATTTCAGAATAGCAAAAGCTTTTCTCGAGTGTTTAATAATTTCGTCTTCAGCCATGATTGAATATTGTTATATTATTTACCCATGTGTTCTGCTTATTTTCACCAACAAAGATATAAGATATTCGCAAATGGCTGGTTCCTCCCCTTCTACTCCGCATTCCATAATCCACACCCCACACTCCTCATTCCAGACTTAATCCTTATCTCGAAAAACTATTTCTTCTTAGGCATTGAGTCTGACGCCACGTCTCCAAACACTGGAAATAGACAAAGTGTCACTGATGTTGGCTAACGGGTCCCCATTGACCAGCAGGAGGTCTGCACGGGCACCCGAAACTACACGGCCACGGTCAGTAAGTCCGAACCGTCGGGCAATGATTGAAGTGGCCGACCGAAGAGCCTCAATTGGTGTCAATCCTGCCGCAACCAGGAGTTGCAGTTCATGGTGCAGGCTTGCGCCATGGGCAAGGCCGCCGAGGATGGGTATTGGCTCAGATACATCAGTGCCTGCCTGAAGAAATTAATCTTAACTTTATGGTTATGTTTTAGTAATTTTATAGCAACCAGGAAAAATGGAGGATAATTCATGAATGCAAAAAAGCTATATGCAAAACTTGATAAAGACTTTAACATTGAAAACCTGAAGGATGATTGGAGCTTCATGAGATTTAATGAATATATAGCTCCGGGTTTTAAAAAACATTACATGGGAATTGTGTTGGACAACACCCCAGAAGTGAAAAAAGTCTATACTGCCACAATTCCGGATATGGATATTCTCGAAAAACTAATTCTTACCGGACAAACCGACATATTATTGTTTTCACACCATGCAATGTGCTATGACCCGACTATTGAAGGTTTCCCGTTCTACGATATACCAGAAGATTATCTTTTAAAGCTTAAACAGCAACGTATTTCCTTTTATATACTGCATGCACCTCTTGATAAAGATGGAGAATATTCGACCTCAGTCAACCTGGCCAGGCACTTGAATCTTGAGATAATTGATGAATTTTGCGAATATGATGGTGTCAAATGCGGTGTCATATGTAAGACAGATAAAAAGAAAGCGACTGACCTTGCAGAATATATTGGATTCATGGTTGGCCATGAAGTGAAACTAATCAGAAATGGAAATGATGTAATTCATGATGGCCGCGTTGCAATTGCCGCAGGAGGCGGAAGTGTCGGGTTTGCAGCAAAAGAATTATCTGAACTCGGAATCAATATGTATATTACCGGGTGTACAAGAATTGTACCTTCAGTTGAACCCATCATGGAATTCCACAGGATTATCAAAGAAAGAAAAATAAATGTCATAGGTGCAACACATTACACCACTGAAAAATATGCCTGTAAAGCGATGGTCGGGTATTTTGAGAAGCTTGGAATTCAGGCTGAGTTTCTTGAGGGGAGATATTATTTAGAAGATCTGTAAAAACAAACATTCGAACCCGTTAAGTGTCATGCAAGTGCAGTCAAAAAAAACCGCATTCCAGACCTAAGAATTAAGAATTGAGACTTCTTTCAAGTGCCTTCGCGGTGGATCGGATTATTCTTCTCTATTCCTGCCTGACGATCATCTTCTGGGTTCGGGTCTTTCCGTCTGCCTGAAGCTGGTAGAAATATATTCCTGATGTAAGTCCTGAGACATAAAAATAAAGTGTATGCTCTCCTTTTTCCAGGATATAATCGATCAGTGTCTTGACTTCGCTGCCTGTGTAGTCAATGATCTTTAAGACGACATGTCCTGTTTCCGGTAATCGCCATGAAATAGTAGTTCCTGAACTGACCGGGTTCGGAAAATTTTGCCTCAGTAAAAGCCCGTCCGGAGATTCTGAAATCTCAT
>JBEKQA010000217.1:0-5166 GCA_049520195.1 Bacteroidales bacterium | reverse complement strand
CCAAGCCTTTCCCCGGGGAGGGATTCAAAAAAAATCCCTCCCTGTATCCCTCCCTGTCCCACCCGGAAGTACTTACAAACCATTGTCGAACGTCAAGCGACTGTGAAGCGAATGTGAAGCGAACGTCAAGCGAATGTGAAGAGGGCCTCTTCACCGTGACGCCTAACTCGGGGAGGAGTTCACGGCATTACGCGTTGATGAGGAAAGAAAAATACACCAATTTTCAAGAATTTTCACCTGGTTAAAACATTGATTATCAAGAAAAATTCAGGGGAGTGATCACTCCCCTCAACTATCGCTCGCCTTTCTGATAATGTATATTTGTCCCATAAATCAATCAATCCTTGGAGTATGAAAAGAATTAAAAAAGTTCTTCATTTCGTGAACCTTATTCAGATATGGCTGTATGCAGATAAAACAAACCAAACCGAATAAACAATATGAAAACCAAAATTATCTTTGCATTGGCAGTTCTTCTTGCCCTTTTCATGGCAGTCAATACTGTTTTTTCACAGAAACCTGAAAAGGTCTGGTCATTCGTCAAAGTCGATAAACCGTTTGATTGGTATATCACTCAGGCTGAGCTTTGGAAGAAAGTGATCGATAAAGATCCTAAAAATGCTGCCGCCTGGGTAAACTTTTATACCGCCAACCGGATGGCAAGCTCTACAAATAATGAGGCCTGGCAAAAGAAAAAAGGTCCTGGGTACATGGCATTGGGGGAAATAGTAAAAGAGATGAAGGATGCCATTCCCGGAACCTACGAATATTACGATGTCGAGCTCTGGAATGATGGTTATCAGAACGAACAGAACGCTGCAGATCTGCTAAAAGCCTACGCAATGGAACCTGACCGGCCTGATATTTATAGCTCCCTGCTCAATTACTTCGAAAAGAATCGTGATTCTGAACATTTGAAGGAGGTCTGCAGGAAATGGTTCGACAGCAACGACTTGTCTTCAGGTATTTTAAATTATAATTATAACGTGCTTCAATCGTTAGATGATAATGCTATCATCATCACAAATGCAGACATGGACACATATCCTCTCTGGATCCTGCAGTATGCTCTTGGAATTAAGAAGCATGTAGTCGTGGTCAATATTAACCTCGTAACCGTCGACAGCTATCGTAAGAAGCTTTTTGAAGAGAATAATATACCTGTGGATGATTTTCAAGGGCTTGATCAACCAAAACAGGAAAAGATCATTCAGCATATCATCACCAATTCAAGTCGCCCTGTCTATTTTGCAAATACATTGAGAACCCGTTACTATGAGGCATTCAAAAAAGATCTTTACCTTGTGGGACTGGCATTCAAATATTCAAAGAAAAGCTTTGACAATATTGCGGTCATCAGAAACAATTATGAACGGAATTTTTTCATGGACTATGTGAACATGAACTTCAATAATGACATTTCTCAAAGTATCGTCGACCAATTTAACATGGGATACCTGCCAATGATGGTCAAACTAAACGAACATTACACCCTCTCCGGAGAATCGGAAAAAGCTGCCGGCGTGAAAAAGCTTGGCTTGTTTATCCTGAAAAAAGTAGATCCGGATGCGAAACCGGATGAACTGTTCAAAAAGGATTAAAAGATCATCTCCGAAATGGGATTTATGCCGAACTTAAAGAAGAAATCTGATGCGGAGTTGATGTCTTTGATCCGGAACGGGAATAAAGAAGCCTTTTCTGAGCTCTATTCACGATATTCTAATAAGCTCTTTAACTTCTTCCTCAGGATGCTTGATAAAGACCTTGGCAAAGCAGAAGATTTTACGCAGGATCTCTTTTTAAAGATTATAGAGAACCCGGACCGGTTCGATCTGCAAAGACGTTTTGACACCTGGGTCTTTCACATCGCATTCAACATGTGCAAGAATGAATATAATAAGATCGCCGTTAGAAAGGAATACAGACAGAGCCTCGGCAATGAGGAACCGTTTAGCGAAGGACCTGCAGGAAACCAACATGATATCCGGAGATTATCCGAAGCCCTTGATCAGCATCTGGAGTTGATGGATGAAAAGCACAAGATGGTTTTTCTTCTCCGGTACCAGCAGGAAATCCCTATACGGGAAATCGCAGAGATCCTTGATTGCCCTGAAGGAACAGTGAAATCAAGGCTCTTCAATGCCATAAAGATATTATCAAAGAAATTAACCTTATTTGATTCGAAATTAAACTGATCCAAATGGAAGAGTCACTCTTTGAAAAAATACCGCAACTGGAAAAGCTTCTTGAAACCAAATCGTTTTCAGAACTTTCACTTAGTGAAAAAGAAGTGGTAACCCAACATATAACTCAGGATGAGTACGATTCTTATCACGAACTCATCCTTGAAAGCAAACTCCAGTTCGCTCAGGAACACATGACCATTACACCGGACCCGGAAATCCACAAAAGGTTGTTGGAAAAGATGGAAAGCAGAAGGCCTCACCGGTCTGGCATTTCTGAAATATTTAATAAGCTCATTACAGTCAGGATTCCTGTTTATCAACCTGCCTTCGCAGTGGCTGTTTTAGTTGTCTTATTTGTTATCCTGAATCACAGGAATCATGAAACAATCAGGTATATTGCCAGTAATGATACAATTTATCTAGAGAAGCCATCCCCTGCCCTACCAATACAGTTAGCCCCTTCATTGAATGCTGTCACAACGTCCTCAACCAGCATCGGAAAGACAGATTCGAAAACACAGGCTCATCCTGAGATGAAAGATAAGAGCATAATTCACACTCATAATAATCAATATGTGGAAAATGCCTATCAGAAAATTCATCTGGTAACCCTTTTTAAACGCGGCCATTCTGCTTTGGAAGATTCTGCATTGATCAGATTGCTTATAGCGGCAAATTAATGTATTAAGTCTCAAGGCATTTGTAGAATATCAGCAATGCCAATAAGTTTGAAGGGAAAAAAAAGAAGAATAAGAGAAATGATGCTGACTTTTATTAGCCCGCAAAATAGAGCAGCTTACAGAAACTAATCATTCAATCCCTTTCCGTTAAGAATTTGCTGAATAGATTTTTCAATCCTTGACTCCCGTGTTTTGGATTGTTTAGGTGCAGAAAAATAAAGAATGTATGCTCTTTGCCGTCCCGGTGTCAAAGCATCAAAAGCAACTTTTAAGTCTGGGAATTCATCCAGTTTATTTTGAAATTCTTCCGGAATGACGTATTTTGTAGTCTTTTTTAAATCAACTTTCAATCCGGCTTTTTCCACTTCAATGGCCTCATAAATATAGGCTTTCAGAATGGTCTCCATCTCAACTATCTTCCTTATACTTGTGAATCTAATCTGTCTCGATGCCTGTACATTCTCCGTTTGACGGATCAGAATACCATGAGAATCATTTAACAACGCGCCTTTAAAAAACAGAAGTGCACAGTACTCTTTAAACCCATGCATTAATACTATGTTGCGGTTCTGGAAGATATAACAAGGAACTCCCCACTTCAATTCTTCGGTTAACTGACAGTCAAGTATTAGCATTCTCAATTTCTTAAATTCTGCCTGCCACTTATTAGCGTTACTTAAAAATATATCAACCTTAGGATTCATTTTGCTTTATATTATAATTGTCATATTAATTCTTCTATCAGTCCTTATATTCAATTTTTTTGCTCTGCTGCCACTAGTTTAGCCTGCAGATGCAACAAAGAACTCTTCTTTAAAAGCAATATTGTGACAGTTTTGTCGCGTTTGGGTCTGGTTGGTATTATTTTAATTCCCCAAAGGTCGAGATTCATATCGTGTGGTACTTATCATAGGCGTAAATGGTTCACTATCTTTGCCAACAGAAATCAAAAGAAATGTGTCTTTCTTGTTTATTTATAAATATATTTAATTCTTTATCAATTAAATAAAAAAGTTGAAACGTTTAAAAACACTTCACTCTTTGCCTGTTTTTAATCTAAATATAGTTATAAATACCCACTAACTCATTGTATCTGAAAGAATAGCATTTATTTCTTCAAAAGATATTGCATACTCCGTTAAAAACCGGCATCGAACCTGTTTTTCCCTCCCTTTCTTCTGCCTTTCTATATCCGGAGTTTAATGAAAGTTTACTATTCCTTCGTTCTTCCTTCGTTCTTTGTTCGCTTATAACATATCCAAACTATACGCTAAGACCATTCCTCGTTTTAGTAATTATATGAGAATACCCATTTCTTTCTATAATGACTGTTCGACAGCAATATGTGTAATTTAGACATTAGGTATATCAGATCAGCAGAAAAAATATTTATTCTCTTGAGGACCTCTGATCATACTATTCAATACTTTTGTTGTATTCATCATTATCTAACAATAAAATCATATGACAGGATCCCAGAATTCAATCCTCATTACTGGAGCATCTTCGGGCATTGGAAAAGCCACGGCCATTTATCTTGCCCGGGAAAGTTATACTGTTCTGGCAACGGTTCGCAGGGAACCTGATGTAAAAGCCCTGAATGATCTTGGCATCCAAAACCTGAAACCCATTTTTCCTGTGGATCTTACAAAACAGGATCAGATACTTGCCGCAACAGGTTCGGTTAAAAGGATGATCAGAGAAAGACAGATCCCTCCACTCTGGGCAATCATCAACATTGCAGGAGGTGGCAGCATCACTCCTGTAGAGATGATGGATATCTACGCTTACCGTAACGAACTGGAAAAAAGACTCGTAGCCCCTGTGATCCTGATACAGGAATTATTGCCCCTCCTGCGGGAAACGCATGGGAGAATTCTTTGGATCGCTACCCCTGGATTATTCCCGGTTCCTTATGTCACTGATATTCACGCCCCTGACTTCGCAGTGAATTTCCTGGCTCGCACCTTGAACCTTGAACTTCTCCCTGATGGGATAAAAAACATTCTGGTACGCTGTGGTGGAATAAATACTCCATCTGTTCATCGGTCGGAAATTGAACTTGAAGAAAAGCTCAAAAACCTGCCACCAGGAATGGCGGGGTTATATCAGAACCGACTTCAAAAAGTTCTTTCCCAAAACCAAAAGTTTGACTTAAACCGTACTGAATCCGTGGACGTTGCAAAATTGATAGCTAAGATCCTTGCAACCAAAAACCCCAAGACCAGGTACCATATCGGGAAAATGTCGGGATTGGGAGCTTTCCTTGAAAAGCTTCCCCAGTCGTGGGTCGATTTTAT
>JBEKQA010000216.1:0-5211 GCA_049520195.1 Bacteroidales bacterium | reverse complement strand
GGCTGTCTGAGGAACGAAGTGACGAGTTCCCGAAATTTAGCGAGAGACGCTGATTTTTAGCAAATTTCGTGCAGCGGTGATCTTTCTTTGGTACTTTCTTTGGATGGAAGCCAAAGAAAGTACTTTAATGTCACAAAGCTTCAATAACGTCAAATATTAAGTAACAGATATGACGGTGAGTAGGTGATGCAATCCAATCAATGAACCAGCATACTTGCCGGAACGGCCTGCTTTTTAATAGCCGGGCTATGGATTGATAATGTCAATCCATCGCTCCCCGTCTTATTGAAATAATCCACACGGATCTCATGATAGCCCTTGGCAAGCCCAACCTCTGAACCGGCTTCCTTCATCCCATGAAGCCCGTCATTATCCACAACCTTCTTTCCATCAATCCAAAGAGCACTTCCGTCATCAGAATTTGTAAAGAACGCATAGATATCCGTTGAAGGAACCATGATATAACCCCTGAAGCTGAATCCATAATACTCTTTAGCAATTTTCGGATCAAGACTGAAATTATCGAGAGACCCTGTCTTAATCACTTTTAACTGTTTAAAATCAGGGATGCTGTCCCAGTTGCCTTCATAATAGTTGTAAGCTATTCCAGGCAATGGCTTTAGAACACTGATACCTCGCAATGGAACACTTTGACTGAAAAGCCTTTTACTGGTGCCGGAAACCGGTTTACCATCCCGGAAACACCGTGCAGAGATGATCATAGGGTCCCTGATGATCAGGGTTCCATTGTAAACCGGTGAATTTATACCCGGATCAGTATTATCCGTAGTATAGTGAATCTGAACATTCTCCCTGTCGGTCTTGAGTATAACATCCAACTTATCGACAAAGGAATCAAAATCCGAAAGGATCTGCGGGGGCTCTGTAAGATCAAGCCTGCCCTTAAGATCGAGTACAACAACCGTGTTGATTGTATCCGGCATTTCTGTGGGTAATGTTATTAATAATGCATCTTCAGAGCGGTTCACTTTCAGGGAATTCTTATTAACATCAGCCAACAGATAAGCTTTCAAAGGCTCATTCAACACTCCCGGGATTACAAGACTATGAGTCTCAGGCCAGTTGAAAACATGCAGGTAAAGACGAACCCCACCGGGAATTTCTTTTCTCGTACATCTTCCCCAGGCCAGTGAATGGAAAGGACTTGCCTGTGTCCCATAGATCGATTCTCCATTTACCCTCATCCAGTTACCAATGGATTTTAGACGGTCAATGCTTTCCGGGGGAATTTGTCCCAGGCTGGTAGGGCCCACATTAAGCAGGTAGTTTCCTCCTTTTGAGGCAATATCAGTCAGCATCCGGATCATCTCCTTTGCAGGTTTAAAATCCTTATCATTCTTGTTATAGCCCCAATGGTCATTCATAGTCATGCAGGTTTCCCAGTCTGTCCCCGGTAATCCTGTTGCCGGGATCTGCTGTTCCGGCGTTCCGAAATCCCCGCCAAAAGCCCCTTCTCTCGTCAATCCTTCCATATCTAGACGACCCGCCCCTACCCTGTTGTTTATGATGATATTGGGCTGTAAGCTACGGCACCATGTATAGATCTCTTTTCCCAGCTTTTCATTCCAGGTACTCTCCCATTCTCCGTCAAACCAAAGGACACTGATCTCACCATAATTGGTCAGCAACTCCTTGAGTTCTGCTTTCATGTATTGAACGTATTTCCGGAAATCAGCTCCATTTATCGGACGGGCTTTCTCCCAGGAGCGCCTTGGTAAATAGTCGGGATGATGCCAATCCATGATAGAATAATAGAAACAGAATTTCACTCCGTATTTATGACAGGCATCGGCAAGATCTTTCATCGGATCGTGATGAAAAGGAGTATTCATTATGTTGAAATCCGTCTGCTTTGTGTCGAACATACAAAACCCGTCATGATGCTTCGAGGTGATCACAATGTATTTGACGCCCGCATCTTTCGCCATTTTAACCCATTCGTCAGCATTGAATTTCACTGGATTAAACTGACCTCTGAACTGATCATAAGTGTCAATCGGGATCTCTGCTGAATTCCTGATCCACTCGCCATAGTCCGTTTTCCCCTCCCATTCACCTGCCGGCACCGCATATAGTCCCCAATGGATAAACATCCCGAATCGGGCTTCCCGCCACCACTGCATACGGTCACCTTGCTGATCACTGGATCCCTGCTGACAAAACCCCAGAGCAGGAAAAAGGAAAGCGTTAAATAAAAGAACCGTAAACAGTTTCTTCATACGATTGATTTTTTTTAAATATTATTAACTGTCGACAAATTAACCAATGCACTCTGTTACTCTGTCACTTCTTCTTAACACTTAAAACTTAACCACTTAAAGCTCAACTCACTCTTCACTCTATTCTTAACACTCCTTTCCGCGTGACGCGTTTCGTCTATTGTCACACCCACATTGTTTCTCTGTCACTCTGTCACTCTGTTACTCTGTTACTTTTTTTCGCCATTTCACCATTTCGCCATTTCGCTTTTCGCGTCATGATCTCTCTTCATCCTTCACTTGTCCGCCCCTCTCCTGCTCAACTACCGCAACAACATCACAGTCCCCTTATTCGTTACTTTCTGTTTGTTGTTGTCCCGGTAAAAGATCTCCCACACATACACTCCGGTCGGGCAAAGTTGTCCCTTACAGGTCCCGTCCCAGGCATCATCAATGTTATTCGTTTCAAAAACCATCTGTCCCCAGCGGTTGAATATCCGGAAGTTATACTCTGTAATATTTTCATCCGGGGTACCGAATATCTTGAATTTATCATTCAGCCCATCGCCGTTAGGTGTAAAAGCATTCGGGATCGGATAGCTGACAAAGACAAGAACAGAATCCTTGAGGGTCAATCCTGTGCAAAGATCTACATATACAGTATACCAGGTAGTTTCCTTTGGAGTCACAACAATTGACTGCCCTGAGGATATGTATTGTGAACCCGCATACCAGTTGTACACAATTTTATCGCCGGGCACCATCGGCTCAATATGAAATGGGATCGATGATATTGCAAAGCTATCAACCGAAAGCGGTGTGTATAGCCAACCCTCTTTACTGGCTGTAAATGATGTATTATTTCTGCCCGGGACTGCAAACCCTATGGAACCATCACTGTTTTCCACTCCCATAGTAGCTCTGTTCTCAAGCCATCCCGGGCAGCTCTTTTTTGTAAGGATCTGGTCTTCGATCGTATTTGTTCCCTCATGCAGAATAATCTGGAATGTAGCTACAGAATCAGCACAATCAGAGGATGGATTGGAATACATGGGAACCTGGCACCACATAACAATAAGTTGTCTGTTGGGTGCATTCCCTGTTGTCAGATAAAACACAAATGAATCGAAGGTCTTTGGAACCAGATCAATCCAGGGACCCATGATGACATTTTTGGGGTAATTGGGAATTGTGTTGGGAACTGGCTTAGGATCGCGTACTCCTGCCGAATTCGGATTAGCCGAAAAACTCATCCAGCCATTGGCCGCAACATAAAACTGTGTGAAATTAGCGCCAAAAAACCTGAAACTGAATCCAATGGGGAACGGACCATCAACATCGTCATCACCCAATCTGACAGGAATTCCGGGGTCGCCATAAGTAGCTGTCAGTGTTGCCGGAACACCGGGATTTATGGTATCATTTGGACCGGCATCAAGCTGAGCTGAAGAAACCAAAGGCAGGAACAACAGGATGATAAATGAAAAATAAAGTACCAGGGGGGAAAATCCGGAATCACTCCTGGACCTCATCCTCGGAATTATTTTATCATTAAGTTTATGGTTGCCCGTTTTGTACAATTTATGAGGGATATTGATTATATACGCCTTAACTTAGCCCTTTGTTTTAAGATTGGCGCAGAACGATTTACGTATTCCTGCATTCTAACCACAAAAATGGTCAAAATATTTCAAATAAATCTTAATTTTGTCCATGCTTTCGCAATATTTCTTCCAAAATACCCGAATTACTTAAATAAATTTCTCAAATGAAAAAAGATTCACAGATTTTCAGCATTATCAGAAAGGAATTGAACCGCCAGACAAGCGGTATCGAATTGATCGCATCAGAGAATTTTGTCAGCGATCAGGTTTTAAAGGCCATGGGATCATGCCTTACCAATAAATATGCAGAAGGTTATCCCGGCAGAAGATACTACGGAGGATGTCAGTTTGTTGATCTCTCCGAACAGTTAGCCATCGATCGTGCAAAGCAATTGTTCAATGCAGAATGGGCAAATGTTCAGCCTCACTCAGGCGCACAGGCAAACATGGCTGTTCTTATGACCGTTTTAAAGCCCGGAGATACATTCATGGGTCTTGACCTGTCACATGGGGGACATCTCTCACACGGTTCACCGGTCAATTCTTCAGGAATATTATATAAACCAGTCGGATATAAGGTAGAAGAATCAACCGGTACGATCAATTACGATAAAATGGAAGAGCAGGCCTTGCAGGTAAAGCCAAAACTGATCATTGCCGGTGCTTCAGCATATTCCCGTGACTGGAATTACAAACGGATGCGTGAGATCGCTGATAAGGTAGGCGCAATCCTGATGGCAGATATTGCACACCCGGCAGGACTCATTGCCAGGGGACTGCTTAATGATCCTATTCCATGGTGTCATGTCGTTACAACCACAACCCATAAAACGCTTCGCGGGCCCCGTGGAGGTATGATCCTTATGGGTAAGGATTTTGAAAATCAGTGGGGAATTAAAACTCCGAAAGGCGAAACCAAAATGTTTTCAGCATTGCTTGATTCAGCTGTATTCCCGGGAGTACAGGGAGGCCCGCTGGAACATGTTATTGCCTCAAAAGCAGTTTCTTTCTTTGAAGCCTTATCAGATGAATATATGGATTACATAATCCAGGTGAAAAAGAATGCCGCAGTCATGTCTCAAGCCTTTGTTGACAAGGGATATCATGTTATCTCAGGCGGAACGGACAATCATCTGATGCTGATTGACCTCCGCAAAAAATTCCCTGAAATAACAGGGAAACTGGTGGAAAACACCCTTGTGAAAGCAGACATTACAGTCAACAAAAATATGGTTCCGTTCGACAGCCGTTCACCATTCCAGACATCCGGACTCCGTGTCGGGACACCCGCCATCACCACACGCGGTCTGAAAGAGAAAGATATGCCGGTGATCGTGGAATTAATTGATAATGTGATCAGCGATATCGAAAATGAAGAAAAGATCACG
>JBEKQA010000215.1:0-5245 GCA_049520195.1 Bacteroidales bacterium | reverse complement strand
TTTTCCTGTGCCACACACTCACTTTCCGGACAGATGAGAATGGTAGTCAATTTCCGTGATCCAAATGGAGAAATTATAAGAAGTATAGCAAGGTAAATAAATATGGATAAGCAGTGTGAAAAAATCCTGATCCTGGGAATCGGAAATGATATTCTGAAGGATGACGGAATTGGTCCCAGATTGGTAAAAGACCTCCAGAAAGAGGTCTTTCCCGAAGATATTTGCTTTAAGACCAGCTCCATGGGAGGGCTGGAGATCCTGGAATTAATCAGGGAATATCATACAGTGCTGATTCTGGATGCCATAAAGACAAAAGACGGAATTCCGGGAGAAGTCTATTATTTTAACCCGTCAGATTTTCATGAGACAATGCATCTTTCAAACCTTCACGATGTCAATTTTATAACAGCTATAGAACTTGCAAAGAAAATTAAATTGTCAATCCCTGAGAATATTCATATAATTGCTGTCGAGATCGTTGAGGACCTTGAATTCGGCCGTTCTCTAAGTCCTGAACTAGAAGAAAAATATCCTGAAATAATGAACCGTGTTCACGATCATTTGTATTCCAAGCTATTTCCCGTTGTCGGGTGAAACTACTTTATCTTCTTTCCTCCAGGCGGGATCAACAATACATATGAATTTCAGATCACGAGGGCCCGGATTAAGAATACATTGCCAGGCTTCCGGAGGAATATATATTGCCTGGCCGGGATAAACTTCTTGTTTTTCTTCCCCGATGGTCATGATACCATTCCCTTCCAGGATATAATAAACTTCGGAGGTAAGCAGATAGTGTCTATAAGAAGTATCTCCAGGTTTTAAAGTGGCATGAGCAAGATTGTATCGAAGCTCAAGATCGGCTTTGTCCGGATGAAGCAATTCCCTCAAAATTGTTTTATCTCCTGCAATGAATTCAGGGCATGACTTTAAATCAGAAATAAACATATACTCAGATTTACAGGCGAAGATAAAACAACTTTCAATCTGATTTAATAAACCACTCTTTTTCTGTAATGGGTATGAAGAAGCGCATGTGCCTTCTCGCTGAGCGGTTCTTGCAGGAATTCCTCGTAAAGGGTTATCACTTCTGGATTTTCATGTGATTTCCTGAGTTCCAATCCCATTTCCTCAGCATAAAGTGCCTGCAATCTCTTTTCGCGAATCTCAGGGTTGGTTGGAATAGGCTGACCACCGCCTCCCAGGCAGCCACCCGGGCAGGACATTACCTCAATAAAATGGTAATTGGCGGTTCCATCTTTTACGGCTTGCATCACAGTTTTGGCATTAGCCAGTCCATGTGCAACCGCTAATTTTAATTCAACCCCATGCAGGAAACTCCATTCAGGAAGCGGGTTTTCAATCAGGATCGATGCTTCACGAACTCCCTGCAATCCTCTGACCGGCGTCACGACAAGATTCTCAAATGGAATTTCACGGCCTGTAACCTTTTCATAGACAGTTCGTAAAGTCGCTTCCATCACACCACCGGTTGCCCCGAAGATCACTCCGGCACCAGTCGCTTTCCCCATGATCGAATCATAATGATCATTGGGCAAGGATTTAAAATCCATCCCGGCCTGGTTTATCATGATGGCCAATTCCCTAGTAGTGAGAACATAATCCACATCCTTGAAACCACTTGCCCGCATTTCAGGACGGTCTGCTTCGAACTTCTTTGCAGTGCAGGGCATGATTGAAACCGTCACAATATTTTCAGGTTTCAAACCCATCTTTTCTGCATAATATGTCTTAGCCAGGACGCCGAACATTTGTTGCGGGGATTTACAGGTCGAAACGTTCGGAATGAATTCAGGGAAAGTCTGCTCAAGGAACTTAATCCACCCGGGTGAGCAGGATGTAGTCATAGGCAGCACAACGTCGGGATCTTCATATAAGGTTATTCTTTTCAGCCGGTCAAGGAATTCATTACCCTCTTCTATAATGGTCAGATCTGCAGAGAATGCCGTTTCCAGAACTGAATCAAATCCCAGCCTTCTTAATGCAGAAACCAGCTTGCCGGTAACCCTTTTTCCGGGTTCAATATTAAGATCCTCCCCTATGGCGACCCTCACCGCAGGGGCAGTTTGAACAATCACATGCTTGTTTGGATCAAAAATAGCTGTCCAGACCTCTTCAATGTAATTCTTTTCGACCAATGCACCCGTAGGACAACGGTCAATACACTGCCCACAGTTGGTACAGATAACTTCAAACAAAGGCCTACCAAAATATGTGGAAATCTTCATATTCGGACCCTTATAAACAGCATTCACGGCACTGACTCCCTGGATCTGAGTACATGTTCTGATGCACCGCTGACAACGGATGCACTTGCTATCGTCCTTGATGATGGATGGTGACAAGTCATCGATCGTATATTTCTTGCCCGGAACCAAGTCGATGAACATCGGCTTGATGATCTTGAATTCAGAAGCAAGTGCCTGCAATTCACATTTAGCATTTTTATAGCACTTAGTACAATCCGCATTGTGCTCTGAAAGCAGAAGATCTATCATCGTTCTTCTTGCACTTCTTACTTTAATACTATTTGTGAGGATATCCATATCTTCTTCTACCGGTGTAGCACAGGAAGCGATCAGTTGTTTTGATTTCTTTTCTTCGACCAAGCAGACACGGCAATTACCTGCTATCTTAAGGTCCTTATGATAGCAGAGCGTCGGAATATTGATATTAAATTGCCTTGCAGCATCAAGGATCGAAATACCGGCATCCACTTTAACTTCAATACCATCAAGCTTTAATTTGACCTTAGGAGTGACTTCTACAGGAACTGTATTTATCTCGAAGACCTCATATTTTTCTTCGATCTCATCTTTTGCTAGTTGAAGCGTTATCCCGATAAAGTCGTAGAGATCCTGACGAGTAAATTTGTAATCTTTTGCATTAAGAAGATGAGATGTGACTACTTCATTGAATACGTCAAGCAGATCGGCAATTTCTTTTGAATGGAAGCCTTCGTTAAACCTTGCTATTGCAACGTCTTCCATGTAATTAATCATCAGGCTACGATCAGAATTATAAACCGTTGAAGCAAGCAAATTATAAGTAGTGCTTGTCAGCAGCCTGAAATCGTCTATCGGCTTGTTCTGGTAGTCTTTAAACTTCTCAGCATTTTCAAGCGACAGGATTCTTGCATTGATCGTTGAAAGAATCTTTTCCTTATCTGTGATCAAAATTTCATAGATCAGGAGGTTGAGACGGATTGATATGTGCTTCAAAGCTGCCTCATTCCTTGCATTCCATTCCACAGGATTACTTTTCATACGGGCAAGGAGGAATAGTAATCTCCGTTCTATAAGGTGCCGGGCAGAGGGTTCCCAGCTAAGCACTTTCCTTGTATAGCTTGAGTCGACATTAAGCTTAAGATCGACGTATTTCAACATCCAAAGCTTCTCAAAAGGAGGCGGGGTTATTTTCATCTTTCCCATCAGCGTCCTCAGGATAACTCCAGGATAAGCAATCCATCTGGGGATATGGATTGGCTTTACAGGTTCCCCAAAATAGTCTTTAGTTGCAATATCGAACAATTCCTTATGTGAAGTACATCCATCAGGGCTTGCAGCATAAATGTCATAGGATGGCAGTTTGTGGCTTTGCTGTATGATACTAAGCAAAAGTTTGGCAAGTTCGTGAATATGAATATATGAGACGGCAGATTCTCCCCTGCCCCCCAATATTCTGGAGTCGTATTTCCTTGCAAGCCAGGTCTGAAGGAACTTATACAATGGAGGATATTCGCATAAATCACTGAATACCGCAGCAAAGCGGACAACGGTACATGGGAAATCGTGAGAGGCCTTTTTCAGCAGCTCTTCACCGAATTTTTTTGTCCTGGCATAGGCAAAATCAGCATCAGGAGCTGACTTTTCATTCACCTTGCCACCCTGAGGAGGAAAATTACAGGCAGCCAGTGAGCTGGCGAAGATGAATCTTTTGATATTGAGTTGCCTGGCCAGTTCTACCACATTGACTGTTCCCTCAATATTTGTACGTTGGTAGGCTGTGTTATCTGTATAATCAAAATCGTAAAATGCTGCCAGATGCAAAAGGTAATCTGCTCCGCCTTTGCTCTGAATAGTTTCAAGCACCTCTTTTAATTGTACCTTGCTAGCAATGTCCCATTGTATCCAGTAGATGTTCGGATGAAACGGTATGCCTGCTTCCCGGGAAGATCTCCTGGCGATAGCAATAACCTGGTAATGTTCCTTGACCATGTCCATAAAGTACCGGCCAATAAAACCGGATGCTCCGGTAATGATAATGGTAGGCGGATCAGTTCTCATAAACGATTATTTTCTTCGAAAGAGAGATTCAGTAAATAAGTAACTATTTAAAATCAAACTTCTTTTGACTGTTTCCTGTAAAGGATATAAAGAACCATAATGGTGAAGCCCATCAGGAAATCAGCAATACCTGAGAAGATAACCATAAACTTGTGATCGACGAAAAAGAAGTACGACAAGAGAAAAACAGTGGCAACGTATTTGGCAGTGCAGGAAAGAACGATCATTTTAAAAGAGTTCTTCAGGTCAATGGCCGCCCAGATGTAAGCAACGGCAACAACCAGATGAAATACCCCTCCCTGGTCGGCAAAGAACTTTTCGGTCAGATGAAAACCGAACAGCTCAATGACCGGGATTGGCAGGATCACAAGGGAAATTCCAAAACAGATTGAATGAATGGCAACCAACCATAAAATCCATTTCAGAATAAGATCATACCGTGGTTTCTTCATATCAGCAATAGTTTACCTGTGAAACGATTAACAGAAAAGGTAAAAGTAATAAAAAAACAGTCACTGTCAAATATTTAAAGAAATATTTACGCCATTAAATCTTGAATTAGGAATGAAAATGAGGCGATGGGCAATAGGTGTTGTCATGATTTTTACAGATGTTATGGTAAATGCTTATAGAAACTGACGTTTTTTATAAAATGTTAGGGTCTTAAAATAATCAGGAATATATTAGGAATTATGAGTTTTAGTGCTTATCTTTGTACGCTAAACCAGAACCCTAACAAAATGGCTTTCGTTACTGATATTATTTTTCTGAATACTCACGGAAGGTTTAAAGATAAAGTCTATCGAGTTATCAATGGCAGGACTGTTTCATCGAGATACCCGGTTTACGAGAAAGGACGGAAGAGGAGTGAGAAGCAGGTTGCTAACAATGTAACTTTCGGTGATGCAACTATTTATGCTAAGAGGGTAATCATTGAT
>JBEKQA010000214.1:0-5364 GCA_049520195.1 Bacteroidales bacterium | reverse complement strand
TCAAAGGCAAAGTGCCATCAAGCAATTGCTGATTGAGATCAGTCTCCATGCTTTCTGTTCTGAAAAATCCCAGTTGGTTTGAATAGTACAGAGAATTCCGGATCTCTTCAAGATAGCTTATAAAATCTTTTTTTGACATGGCATCACAAGCATGCAGCTTACCAACAGGTTCAAGTCCGATCAGGATATAATTTGAAGCTTCCGGGAAAAATGCGTTGGCGTACAAAAAATCAGCACCGGCGAATGGGTAAAACAAGGTTGTTGACCGGGAAGAAATAGTATCAAGGTTCTTAACCCTCCATCGTGAAATAGGAACGATCTTATTTTTTTCGACAAGTCGCCAGTCCGAGTTGATATGTTGCTGGTAAGCTATCCATCCTTTTTCTGAAGGCAACTCCTGGCATCCTCTAAGCGGAATGAACCCTGAGAAAACTGAAGCAATCCCATCAATCAGTGTATCAATAGCAGGTTTTTCACTTTTCCGGGCTGAAGCCAGGGAATCGTCAGAAGTTTTGTTATCAGTAATAGGAAAAGCCTGATTTTGCAAACTGCTAAACAGGATAAACAATAAGACTGTAAATAAAGTTCGCAACCCTGATCCGATTTTATATATGCGATAAAACATAGAGAATATGTAATGTCCGGCAAAAGTAAAACAATTCCTCCTGACACCGGATGAGGTGCTAAAAATTCTCAAATATTCATAGAAAATGACTAAATTTGAGCCAAATTTTTCTGTTTTAGTCATTAAATATTTGCTGATGCGTAAAAAAAGCGGCCTCTTTCTTTTGTTTATTTTCCTGACGTTCACCGGCTTTTCGCATGGTCATATTGATATCGATTCTTTATTTTTCAATCCTACTTACTTCCAACTTAAACTTGACTCAATGTACTTGGGACAATACCGTCAGGCATTGAAAGGTCATGAACAGGAAAATAGCGAGATGCTTGCAAACGCCTTACCGGGTCTCCGTTCACTCACCGAATCGGAAATTACAAAACAAGTTGGAGAAATGAATTCGGTTATTCATGTGGGATACAATCAAAAAGTAAAAGAATTTCTTGATATTCTTCTTTTTAAAAGGCCAGAAGCTTCCTGTTTATTACTGACATTGGCTAATCATTATGTCCCCTTTTTCCAGTCAGTATTTGATAAATATAATGTACCACAGGAACTTGCCTATCTTCCATCAGTCGTTTCTGTCTTCAACCCCGGCGCTTCTTCAATTTATGGTTCATCCGGAATATGGAACATAATGTACCTCAGTGGTAAAATGTACAAATTGGAGATCAATTCGATGGTTGATGAACGTAAGAATTATGAAAAATCAACGGATGCCGCGGCTAGACAATTCAAAGATTTTTTCTCCATCTACCAGGATTGGACCCTGGCCCTTACGGCATATATAGTTGGTCCGGCTGTAGTTAATAAGGCTATTCGAAGGGCAAATGGGAAAAAGGACTTCTGGAGCCTGTATCCATATCTGCCTGCTGAAACCAGGGATTATTTGCCGGCTTATATTGCAATGACTTATTTTGTCAAATACCATAATCAACTGAATCTGAAGCCTCTTCAGGCAGATCTGCCATTTTCCACAGATACTGTTTGTATCCGGAAAGAACTTCACCTAAGGCAGGTTTCCAAGGTTTTGGATATCCCTATCACTATTCTGAGAGAGCTCAATCCACAATATAAACGTGATATTCTTCCGGCAGGTTCAAAGGCATGTATCCTTTCATTACCAGTCAATTATGGAGATAAATTCAGGCATCTCAAAGATTCAATATTCAATTATAAGGATTCTGTGATCCTTGCGACACAACCAGGAATGATCATGTTTCCTAATGCATATTATTATCCTCAGAATGAATCCAGGAATGTTTCCGGCAGGGCCTTAGTATATCATACAGTCAAATCAGGGGAAACACTGGGCGCTATTGCCGCCAGGTATCACATTACAGTAACTGACCTCAAGACATGGAATCATCTGAATTCAAATAATTTAAGGATAGGACAACAACTACGTTTATTTTCGGCACAACACTCAGGGAGTCATTCTCCTCAGAAAACGAAATGATAAACTGACCAGGCATCCTGATAATCCACCCAATCTGCGATCAATATTTGTTCCTGACGCGAAATGAAACCTATCCGAATCTTTATCCTGCTGTTTATCTTGTTTCTTTTCTTTAGCATACTGTCCATATTTATACCTGATGGCAATCTGACTATCTCAAATGGATTTTCCCTTCGGATCCCTTCATTAAGAAAAATATTCCAATCAGGGAAGCCAGAGTATGCAAATATTAATAAGATCCTTCAATTACAAGGACCGGACAGGGATTCATTGGTAAGAATGACATCAACTGACACCCTTAGGAAGCCTGATTCTCTTACTGTTAAATTGGTCTCACAGCCACTGGATTATCCTGGAAATGATAAAACCATCCTCTATTCATTTTTCCGTGAAATATCCCAATCCCTGAATGATGAGCACGAAATTCATATTTTCCATTACGGTGATTCACAGTTAGAAGGAGACCGGATTACTGATTACCTAAGGTCTAGATTTCAAGCAGAATTTGGCGGTTCAGGTCCTGGTATTCTTCCAATCAAGGAGGAAGAATACCGGCTTGCACTTCTCTCGTCGGCATCAGGCAATTGGGAGAAGCATAACCTTATGGGAACCAAGTTTAAGGACCAGGGATCGCACCCTTATGGACCTTTGGGAAGTTATTATTGCTTTACTTCAGATTCTAATGATTCCCTAGCGGATAACGGTAGATTATCAGAAGCATGGATTTCTTTCCAGGCGAAAGGATCATTATATGTCAAAGCTGATCAGTATAAGCGATGCCGGATCTTTTATGGAAATAGCCACCATGCCTTGAGATTGAGCTTCTTCAATCAAGATGAAAAGCTAAAATCCGACTCTCTCCAGCCAAGTAACTCATTGAAAGAGTATGACATGTATTTTGCTGATACTCCCGCAAACCTGACGATCCGTTTCTATAGCTCTTCCAGTCCTGATTTCTATGGTATTTGCCTTGATAGCCCATCAGGGATCTCTGTTGATAACATTCCCATCCGTGGAAGTTCAGGTCTTGAGTTTAACCGCATGGATCCCAATGTTCTGAGAGAAATGTTCAGGATACTCAATGTAAAACTCCTGATTCTACAATTCGGAGTAAATGTCATTCCCGGAGATCTTGATGATTATACTTATTATGAAAATGGCCTCTATTCTCAATTAAGCCAGTTAAAGAAGCTAAATCCGGATCTGAATATCATTGTAATAGGAGTATCAGATGCTTCCAAAAAAAATGGAGATACCTATGAATCCTATGGCTGTGTTGAAAAAATACTTAATGCCCAAAAAGCTGCTGCATTCAAAGCTGGATGTCCTTTCTGGAACCTATACGCAGCCATGGGGGGTAAAAATTCTATGCCCAGCTGGGTGTTTGCCAAAGAACCGCTTGCAACGACCGACTTTCTTCATTTTAACTATGCCGGGGCCAGGATCGTAGGTAAGATGTTCTATTCAGCTTTGATCAATGATTACAATGAATTTATCAAGAAGAATACCCCATGAGTAAAGCATATAGCAGGACAGTATTACTCTTTTACCATTTGTTAGTAGTCATCTCAGCTCATGCCCAGATGATAACCACATTGCCTTCCGGTGTTCGGATGGATGATAACCCGAATAACCGGTTTGTTTTCTGCGGGAATGCAGAACAGACTTACGCCTTTCTCTTCAAAGCAATGAACCAGCTTGTTCTTAAAGGAGAAGGAACTATCAATATCATACAGGTAGGTGACTCGCATATTCAGGCAGGATTTCTACCCGAAGAGATGAGAAAGGACTTCTCAACATTCATTACTCCCGGATGTGGTGCCAGGGGGCTCATTTTCCCATACAGGATAGCAAAAACAAACAACCCTGTAGATTATTCTGTAAGATTTACCGGCAAATGGGAGCACTGCAGAAATGTCGAAGTCAATAAAAGCTGCAGTCTGGGTCTTATGGGAATAAGGGTCCAGACACGTGATACGGTCGCAGGGATGACATTTATATTTAAGGAGAACTCCACCTTCAAGGATTTTGATTTTGTCAGGATCCTATGCGATCCTTTGGATACAGGATACCGGATTGAGTTTCCAGGATTGAACGGAAAGTACAATATAAAAAGTTCAGAATCAGACGGATTCATAACATTCAGGTTCGATTCAATCATTCATGATTCACTTCGGATAAAAATTATTAAAAAAGATACAACCGGAAAATACTTCACTTTTTATGGAATTGATTTTGAAAATGGAGATCCTGGCTTTGTTTATTCTGCTTCTGGCGTCAACGGGGCTGAAGTCAGTTCTTACCTCCGATGCAACAGGCTCAAAGTTCAGCTCGTACCTATGAAGCCCGACTGGGTCATTCTTTCATTGGGGACCAATGATGCTTACCCGGTTCACTTTAATAAAGACGAGTTTGTAGAAAATTATATCTCTTTAATAAAAAAGATCCGTGAGGTTAATTCATCTGTACCCATTTTGCTTACTGTTCCCGGTGACAGTTACCGCAGACATAGATATGATAATGTGAATATGAAAGATGCGAGGACAGCAATCCTTGAAGTTGCTAACCGCACTGATTGTGCAGTGTGGGATTTTTATTCACTTATGGGAGGTCCTAAATCAATATTGAACTGGTACAAGGCCGGGCTTGTTGCAAAGGATAAGCTTCATTTCGATAAACAGGGATATCTCATCCAGGCTGATCTTCTCTTCAACGCCTTCATAGATGCATATTCTTCATTTATTGATCATTCGAACGGTCCAGATTAAAAAAGATGGAATTCCTGAAAAATTTCTTCGGATACGATCCAAACTCATTGCTGCTTTTCACAGGAATTAATTTCTGGATCTTTTTAGGAATTCTGATTTTAATATTCTCTTTCATTCATGAACGAATAAGAAACCGCAATATCTTTCTTCTTTTTTCAAGTCTCTTTTTCTATTATAAATGTGGAGGAGGATTCGTTATCCTTCTAATATTGACTGTATTAGTCAATTTCTTCCTGGGGATTCGAATGGGAAAAATTCCTGAAAAAAGACAAAGAAAAAAGATTCTTCTGCTCAGCATCTTCCTGAACTTGGGAATGCTCCTATGGTTCAAATACACAGCTTTCTTCATAACGCTATTCAACCAAATAAGTGGGAGTCATTTAAAAGTCTTCAATTTTATCAATTGGGGAATCAATCAATTAACAGGAAGCCAGTTAAATATAACTGAGATTCTGGTTCCATTGGGTATTTCCTTTTTTACCTTCCAGTTAATCAGCTATTCGATTGAATTATACAGA
>JBEKQA010000213.1:8869-12104 GCA_049520195.1 Bacteroidales bacterium | reverse complement strand
GAATACCAAAGCCGAGCTTGAGATTGAAACAATACTCATGCACTTGGAAAACCAGAATAAAATCATCCTGGAAATCCTGAATAAGCTGGAAAAGAAATAAATACAGGGGTGAAGGTAACCCTACATCATGCCTTGACCTTTAGCTTCACTTCTGCTGCAAACTCTTTAGCAGGTTTAAAAGCAGGAACTGCATGAGCTGGAATCACGACTGATGTATTTTTAGTAATGTTTCTGCCTGTTTTCTGTTTCCTGTTTTTAAGGAGAAACGTTCCAAATCCCCGGAGATATACATTCTCACCCTTTGACATTGATGTCTTTATTGTCTCCATGATAGATTCAACAGTGGCTTCAACAGCAACTTTTTCAATTCCTGTCTTGTTAACAATTTCAGCTACAATTTCTGCTTTTGTCATCTTTTAAAAGGTTTAAGGTTAATTTTTAGTTTCACGCCCGAAATTTAGGAATTTTCAGAATACCAAAGTCATTTGATGAAAAATCTTATAATTTCATTTTGATCTTTTCTAAAAATGAAGGATTTAGGAGACGCTATCTTTTCCTGCCTTCATTGGTACTCCCCTTTGAAACGCCACCACCTGAAGGCATAGACTGTTGGACCGATGTGTGGTTGTTCATATTTTGAACTCCTCTCTCCCTTGCAGCATTTTGGTTTTGCAGTTCCTGCTTATTAAATACATTGTCCCTTCCTGGTTGTCTTGCCGGGGTTGAAATAACTCTTTCCACAGACCTGGGCTGCTCAGCAGGTTTTACTGGTTGTGGTTGCGGTTTAGGTTGTTGTGTCGTAACTCTGTTCTGTTGAGGTCTTGGCTGTGGAGATGGATTTCTTTCCTGCTGTTTTGCCTGTTCATCAGATTTACCTTCCGGCAGAGGTTTAATTGTGTTCCATTCCTTACCATTATTCTCTTGCCAGGTTCCATTTTGGTTTCTGTAAACATTCCCATTTTTGTCGGTAAAAAGATTATTCTTTTTACCGGTGGCACGTTTTGCCGGAAGTACTTCTTTATTCCCCGGTTTCGTTTCAGGCTTGGTCCTTTCATTGACCTGCTGATTTCCGGTATGCTGATTTGGAGCTGGCTTTGGTGTAATGGTACCTTGTCTTTCAGGTTTCACACTACCGTCAGTTCTTTTATTATAGATATTCGTTCGTCTGTTATCGACAACAACAGAATTTCCTTTGTGGTAAACGGGCCGTCTAGACCCATAATAGTGGTCATACCTGGGATGATACGGTGGGCGGTACAGGGGTGGACCCCACCAGCCACCATGTCTATGCATACGTTCTCCAAAACAATAACGGAACCATCCCCGTGACATGGAGAAGCCCATACTCCAGCCGAACCAAGGATTATAATTCATGTGGAAACCATAAGTATAAGGTCTTGGATAATAATAAATACCATAGAAGGGTGAATAGTACCATCCTGTACCATAAACTATTGTAGGTCCGTAAATATAACAACCAGTATATCCCGGCGTATATCCGATATAAACAACATCGGGCTCCACATCATAGATATAGACATATTTTACGTTATAAGCAGGATCATCCGGCGGGATAAGCTGAAATTCATCAGGAATAGAAGTTGCTACTTCCCATGGACCCGTCGGTGTGTTGCCAACAAACCAAACAGCGTTGTCGCATACATAAAAAACATTCTGGTAAAGAAGAACGGTACTGCTTGTATTTACTGCTCTTGCAATATCGGTTCCCTGTATCTTTTCAAACTGAGGTTCTCCGTCATATTCCACAGTGCATTGGGCCGTATTGCGGTCGACAGCAGCTGTCTGGGGAATCTGGGCATCCATGATTGCATCTTTAGCAGCATCAGTTCCGGCAATGCTTGCCAGTACGATATCTTTTTCGGAACCGACCGGGATCCTGGCAAAATCAGGGGGAAGTTTATCGGAATCGATGTACGTCCAGGGCCCTGTAAGTGTCAGAGATCTGTACCATCTGCCGGAAATAAGAATGTAATACTGATTCTGGTCTATGGTCATGAAAATATTATCGTCTGTATTGGTCATATAAAGAAGCTGGGTGCCTTGTATTGGAGCATAAGAAGGCTCTCCATCAGATTGAATTAATTCGGCTGGTTTTGTGCTGACGATAATTTCGGGGATGCTGTTTCCAATACCTGCTTGTGGTTTAGTTGTAGTATTTTGTGAGGAACTATTAGAATAATCAACCTCCTTGTTAAGTTCATCCATATACTTTGAAATATTGTTTGGAGGATCTGACACATTGTTCCAGGTTGCTCTCAGAGGATCTGTTGACTTGTACCAATAGTTTGTCCCATAAAGGTAATAAGTCTTTGTCTTCTTATCTTTCAGCACCAAAAATGGGGTATTTATAGCACGGTCAATTCCTGGATCCTCTGTTACTTTAAAAACCGGATCCCCGTCAAAGAGGAGTAGCATCGAATTGTGCTTTTCATAGATGATCTCAGGGGGATCATTGTTAAAGTCACCAGCTTTATCAGCCGCCACCTGATTCAAACTCAGGGAGGATTTCAGCTCATCTAGTGTATACTCAAGATTCCAACTTGTAGCTTGTTCGGAGAGGTTTTTTTTAAAATTCTCAATTTTGGCTGGATCTATTGTATCTATACCCGGGAATCTGATATCAAGGATCTTTACATCATAAATGTTGCATTTTCCTGATTCACGATCCGTGCTGAACCTTGAATCTGACCATATAGCCCCGAATACCGGGGTTGGATATTTAGCGTTGGTAAAGGAAATGGCAGATCGTGAATAAAGATGATCCCCTATCATTGAATCCGGTTCGGGTTGATAAATAATGATAGTCGATTTAGGGGTCTGGATTTCCTTGGGCCAACTTCCTTCCGCCATCAGAAAAACAGGAAGGAGAAAGAGACTGATAAACAGCATGCTCTTAAATACAGTAGAGGTAAAGAATAAAAGTTTCATAATACAATTATTTATCTTCACTTGAATGGTAATATTCACATCTTGTCGGTGACTCTCAAGAGGATATAAAGATAGTAGATTGAGTCGACATCGCGTACACTTTGTAATAAAATAATCTGCGCACTATTAATCCCGGTGAACGAAACCTATTTCGAGATCCCGCCGGTTGTCAGATTCAGATAATAGGTAGACCCACTCAGTACAAGCACTGCTGAACGATTACCTGTGAACGTCAGTGTGCCGGAATAGCTAAATTGAACACCTGCCGGGCCTGCACCGGTGATAT
>JBEKQA010000213.1:0-8846 GCA_049520195.1 Bacteroidales bacterium | reverse complement strand
GGCAGTACCCGAGGTGACCATATCTGTCATCTTATCCACCAAAACATTCTGCAATGTATAATTGATCCGGGTCTCGAAAACGACTTTATCCAAAACAGCATATTGAGTTCCGCCATCATTGCCTGTGCCATTCAGGCTGAAATGGGATGCGTCCTGAACGGTAATGTTCCAATCACCCAGTTGAGAATCCTGTGATTGAATTGAGCTTGAGGAGAAACTGCCATCGGCGGTATAGTCAAAAGCTGTTTTAAGAGGTGAGGATGTGATAATTGAATAATTGTAAACTACCTGGTATGAATATTTTACAGTTGCTGCCGAGTCCATTTTCTTCATTAAAAATGAGGAATCGAGTGAGATGGTTCCCCGGGCCGCATAGCCGGCTGATTTTTCTAGGTGATAATTAATACCTGCAGAAGCATTGCTAAAAGCCAGGGCTGTGTAATCGCTTACCAGGTCGACAGGTACCTTATAGACAGTGTAGTTATTATCACCACTCGTAGAGTCTTTCCCGCAGGAATTCAATCCAAGAAATAATATTGTCAGAAAGCCAATTAGTAGCAGTTTTTTCATCTTTTATGGAATTAGACCATAAAAGTAATAAAAAAGTTTATTCATATCGCAGCGCATCAATCGGATTCAGGTTTGCAGCTTTCCTTGCAGGGTACCATCCAAAGAAGATCCCGATTGCAGTTGAAAACAAGAAAGAAAGGGCTATCGATTCTATAGTTATAGTCACAGGCCATTTCATGATGCCCGCGATGACTTCTGAGGTAAGGATACCAAGCCCTGCTCCCAGGATTCCACCGATTAGGCTAATCATAAGGGCTTCGATTAGGAATTGAAGTAAAACATCACGTCCCCGGGCACCAACACCCATCCGGATCCCAATTTCGCGGGTACGCTCTGTAACCGAGACTAACATGATATTCATAATGCCAATTCCACCAACCAGTAAGGATATACTTGCGATACTGGCTAGTAAAATGGTCAGGATACCCGCCGTAGCAGAGGCAGCATTGGCAATATCAGCCTGTGACCGGATAGTAAAATCCGGGTCTTCAGACGGTCCGAGGTGATGTCTTTCTTTTAGTACCTGGGTGATTTCATCCGATGCTTCAGGAATCATTTTTTCAGTAGTTGCTGAGACCATAATGCTTTGAATATAGGTCACTGTCATCATACGCTCCTGAACAGTAGTAAATGGCGCGATCACAATATCATCCTGGTCTTGCCCAAAGGCATTCTGTCCTTTAGCTGTCAATAAACCCTCGATAGTAAAAGGTATTTTGTTAATGCGAACCTGCTTGCCCACAGGATCTATTCCTTCACCAAAAAGGTTTGTAGCCACCGTTTTACCGATTACACAAACTTTGGAAGCTGAATGGTCTTCTGCTGTATTGAATTCATTCCCCGATTCGATCGTAAGGTTTCGGATGTCAAAATAATCAGGGTTAACGCCCCAAACGGAGGTTCTCCAGTTTTGTGAACCGGCTATAAGCTGGCCACTGACACGAACGGTCGGAGTTGAATACATTACTGCCGGGCAGCGGCTTGCAACGGCTTTATAATCATCAATTGTCATCCTAATGGATGTGCCGGCTTCCAGTCTCACACCACCTGTCATACTGGCAGAAGGAAATACGGTCAGCAGGTTGGTTCCCAGGTTTGAGATCTGTGCCTGGATGCTTTCCTTCGAGCCTTGCCCGATGGCCAGCATCGCGATTACCGATGCCACGCCAATGATAATACCCAGCATGGTCAGGAAGGTACGCATTTTATTTTTCGACAGCGAACGAAGTGCTGCTTTTAACTGATTCTTTAACTTCATATCGTTTCCTCCTCGCTGATAGCCGGAATCAAAAGAAGTTCATCACTTGCTTTCCGGGGATGTTCAACCTGTATGTCTTTCATGATCCTGCCATCACGGAAACTCACATTCCTGTTGGTGTATGATGCGATGTCCGGTTCATGTGTCACAATCACTACTGTGATCCCTTTCTTGTTCAATTGCTGGAAAATATCCATCACTTCAACACTGGTCCGTGTATCCAGGTTCCCTGTGGGTTCATCTGCTAAAATCACAACCGGATCATTGACAAGAGCACGGGCAATAGCGACCCGCTGTTGTTCTCCTCCTGAAAGTTGATTCGGAAGATGATGAGAACGGTCAGCCAGTCCTACCGATTCAAGGGCTTTCATTGCTTTTCCCCGCATGGTATGTGAGCTTATCTTGCTATTGTACATCAGAGGAAGCTCCACATTTTCCAAAGCAGATGTCCGGGAAAGCAGGTTAAAAGATTGGAATACAAAACCAATCTTCATATTCCTTAACTGTGCAAGTTGATCCTTGTTAAGTTTTCCTACATCCACTCCATCCAGGAAATAGGATCCTCGGGTTGGGACATCAAGACATCCAATGATATTCATAAAGGTTGACTTTCCGGAGCCACTTTTACCCATGATGGCAACAAAATCACTTTTACGGATGTCAATGTCGATGCCTCTCATTGCATGAACTTCAAGATCCCCCATTTTGTAGATCTTGATCAGGTGCCGGGTTGAAATGATTACATCCGTCATTTTACCGTCCTCCCCTGCCTGGTGTTCCTCCAGGCCGCGGCATTTGTGGCTGGAAGGGACTTTGTTGTGTTTGTGTAGTTGAGGAGCTTGACTGGGTATTGATGATTCCCACAACAACCTCATCACCTTCATTCAGATTACTGTCAACCTCGGTGGTACTACCGTCTGATAGCCCTGTTGTAACCCGGTGCGGTATCAGTTTATTGTCAATAGTCCTGATCCAAACCAGTCCGAAGCGACTTCTGCCCCCTCGTCTTGCATCAGTACCTTGCCCATTTTGTCCTTGCCCTCTTCCCTGTCCATAACTTCCATTACTTGCACCCTGGTTGGGTGTCCTCGCAGCACCTGCAAATCCTACTTGTCCAGCAGCATTCCCACCATTCGCAAAAGTCCCTGTTCCTCTTTGTCCATTCATTCGCTTGCGGAATTCAAGAAGCCGTGTCAAAAACTTTTTCACGGAATCAGGGTATTCTTTCATTGCTTTATCCAGATAATCCTGAGGTGGCCAGAATTTCAAAGCGCTTGCAGGAATCTTCATGACATTTTGTACCTGTTGGATCATAACAGTTATATTGGCAGTCATCCCAGGCATTAATTTCAGATCCAGATTTGGGACATCAATAATCACAGTATAGTTAACGACATTTGAAACAATGGTCGGTTCTAATCGTATTTGTGATACGGTTCCCGAAAAAGTCTGATCTGGATAAGCATCTACAGTAAAGGTCACATCTTGTCCATTCTTAATTTTCCCTATATCTGCTTCATCAATGCTTGCTTGCACCTGCATTTTCGTCAGGTCGTTGGCAATTGCGAATAACGTTGGCGTGCTGAAACTAGCAGCAACTGTCTGGCCGCGATCAACTGCTCTCGAGATCACAACTCCGGAAACAGGAGCAACTATAGTTGCATATTTTAGGTTGATCTTTGCCCTGTCGAGGGCAGATTTTGCCGACCGGGCATTTCCCAGCGCCGTCATATAATCAGAATACGCTAAGTCATAATCTGATTGTGCGATCACCTTTTCATCCAGAAGTTCTTTATCCCTCGTATAGGTTATCTTGGCCAAATCAACCGCAATTTGTGCACGATACATGGCTGCATTGGCATCTTCAACCGATGAAGCCAGGTAAGTCGTATCCAGCACGGCAATCACTTGTCCTTTTTTTACGACAGCATTAAAATCGACGAGAATCCTGTCAATAACCCCTGAAACCTGGGTACCCACTTGTACAGTAGTGTCTGCACTAAGCGTGCCGGTGGCAGTTACCACAAGTTTTATATCACCCTTCTCAACTTTTCCTGTTCTCCATTGAATAGCTGAAGAACTTTTATTACCAAACCAGAACCATGCCCCGATTGCTAAGATTATCACCAAAGCGGTGAGTGTGATCCAATACTTCTTTTTCATCGTCTTTTGTAATTTATTCGTTTAAAATGTAATGGGAACTCCCTGGTAAAAATCCAGGATCTTTGATTTGAAGATGTAGTCATATTTAGCCTGAATACCATTGGATTGCGCCTGGTAAAAAGCATTTTTTTCGATCAGGAAATCAATGGCAGTCGCCATGCCTACTTTATATTTTCGTTCCATGTTCTTATAAGCAAGTTCGGCAGATGCAATCTGATCCTTTGTGGCTTCATACTTTTTTATGGAATTTTTCAGATCAGTATAAGATTGTTCTATCGTAGTCCGCAACTGCAGTTTAAGATCTTGTTCATTCAGTTGTGTAAGTAATGCATTGACTTTTGCACGTTCTATATTACTCTTAATGGTCCGGTTACTGTAAATCGGAATAGATAGATTCAAACCGATTGATTCACCAAGGTTGTTCCACAGTTGGGGAAAGAACGGTGATGCTTTAGGAACGCTGGCAGCAACTCCTGTCCTGGAAGAAACAGCATAGTTGGAATTCGCTGCACCACTTAGGCTTAACGTTGGGTACCTGGCTCCTTCACTGATTCTTATTCCCAGCAGGGCACTGTTCGTGCGTAAAGAAGCGCCTGCTATTTGAGGCTGAATAGTAAGTGCCTTTGCATAGATCTCCTGGTTGGTCTTATTCATCATAATAGCAGGCTCAACAAAGTCGGGGACTTTTAAATCAAAACTATCGACGATTGGGAGTTCCATAATTTGTTCAAGAGTTACTTTTGCCAGGTCTAGCGTGCTTTGAGCATTAACTACAGCCAGATTATCGGTTGCCTGTTGGGCACGGATTGTGTATAGGTTACTTTCCGGCAGTGACCCTGCTTTTACTTGTTTCTCGGTTTGATCCACTTGCACTGCCGTTGCATTCGCCTGGCTTTTGGCAGCATCCAATATTTCATAATCGAACAATACTTGCAGGTAAGCTGTGGTCAGGTTCAGCGTTACCTGGTTCTTTATATTATCGATATCTGTACTACCGGCATCAAGATTCATCTTATTCTGCAAAATAGTATTAGTCAATTGAAAACCATTGAACAAGGTAACGGCGGAACTTAGTCCAAAAGATGAAGAATTGGTGGTTTTTGCCAGATATTGGTTAGTTGTAGGATTAAGACTTCTGCCAAAACCCACACCATCCCGGCCGGTTGCACTTAAATATGGATAAAGACTGGCTTTCGATTGATCAAGGTTGATGCGATTGAGTTCATTGTTCTCGCGGCTCTCATTCAAGGAAATATTTCTTTGAAGTGCCGTATCCAGGCATTGCTGGAATGTCCATAAGTGGTGTTGTGCCTTGGTAGAAATAACAAGCAGGCATGCAACAAAGATTAAAATTGATTTTTTTTGCATTTCAGTTGATTTGCAGGAAACTTTCTTTGTAATTATCTCCAATAGGTATTTCCTTCTCACCCACTTTAACAAAATTACGGTGAATGTATTGTATCTTTCTGAAGTTCACGATAAAGCTACGATGAACACGGATGAAATCGGGGGGAACCAGCTTCTCTTCAATAGCTTTCATACTTGATAAAGTAATCACCGGTTTATCACCGGCGTAGATCTTTACATAATCTTTCAGGCTTTCAATATATTGTATTTCAGGAATTTCAATTTTAACCAGTTTATAATCTGATTTAACAAATATGAACTGATTCGTAAAGCTTATCTCTTCAGTTTCAGGTTGATCCTGCTTCTTTTCATGCATTGACAAATGATCCTGAGCTTTGTTTACTGCTTTAAGAAAACGTTCAAATGAATAGGGTTTTAAAAGATAATCAATGACATCCAGTTCAAAACCTTCCAATGCATATTTTTCATAAGCGGTCGTAAATATAACCAGAGGTTTGTGATGAAGACTTTTAAGAAATTGGATCCCTGAAATATCGGGCATTTGGATGTCTAGGAAAAGAAGATCTATCTTTTCTGTTTGAAGCACATCAAGTGCCTCCATCCCGCTTTTGCATTTTTTTACAAGTTGCAGAAAAGGTACTTTCAGGATGTTGTCCTCAAGCAGATCAAGGGCCAAATTTTCATCATCGATTGCAACGCATCGTATCATATTGTTTCTAAGGTAATGTAAAGGTTGACAATATATTTTGATGCCGTTTCTTCTATTTTTATCATATGAGTTCCAGGATATAACAAATCGAGTCTGCGAAGCACATTTTTCAGTCCAATTCCCGATTCCTGCTGGACAGGATTATCATTCTTTTTGATCCTGTTGTTCTCAACTCTGAAATTAAGAACATTCTGATCAACTTTCAGGCTGATATCAATGTGCGATTCTTCCAGGTAACTTACACCATGTTTGAAAGCATTTTCCACAAATGGGATCAGCAGCATGGGTTCCACTTTTTTATCTTCTATATTGCCTTCGATAGTAAGATTTATGATTACTGAATCTGAGATCCTTAACCGTTGAAGATTGATATAATTCTGCAAGTATTCGACCTCTTTTTCAAGGCTCACCTTTTCATCTTTTGAATCGTACAACATATATCTCATGATACGGGAAAGCTGGATAATAGCATTTTCCGTATTATCGGATTTTTTTCTTGCAAGTGAGCAAATATTGTTGAGAACGTTGAACAAAAAATGCGGGTTTACCTGTGATTTCAGGAATGCCAATTCTGAATGCAACTTCTCATTTTCCATCTCCTTTTTCTGTCTTTCTGCTCTAAACCATTCATTGGTGATCTTTATTGATGCACTGATAGCAAAAACAAAAAGGGCGGGAAAGATCGGGAAGAACAGCCTGTGGAAAATATCAGGGTGATGAAAGTCAGATGGGATATACTTATCAATAAGCGTCGAGAAGAAAAAGTGTGCGATGGAGATGAATACGATACAACCAAATATGGCGGACAGGTAATAGAAAAGCTTTCCCGGTAAGAAAAGCTTACGAAAAAGATAATATGTATTGAAATAAAAGAAAGAAGCAAGCAGAATGAAAAGCATTGTGTTTCTCCAGATGAAATGAGGCGATATGTGCTGCCTGGTATCATCAATATATGGGATCATGTATAATCCACCCCATATGAGAACATGTATGGCGATGGTAAAAAACCTGGACTGATTACCAGAAGGCTTTTGCATTGATTGTTTAATTTGCTGCAAATATAATTCAAATGTACTGGACGTTCCTTCATTTTAGACCAGCAGGAAAGATTCTACGATAGAATGGATTGTCATCCCGATAAAATGAGATATTAAGTTATTTTTTTATAAGTATCTGTGGAATTGGTCATTAACTTTTATTTGATTCACTTTTTTTTAATTGGTCCGTTGGGATAAATTTGCTCAAGAACAGGATAAAGTATTATATTTGTTCGCTATGTTGAATCAGAAATTACAACAACGGCTTATTCAGAAATTATCGCCTCAACAGGTTCTGGTGATGCGTCTTTTGCAAGAACCACTTCTTGCTCTTGAGCAAAGGATCAAACAGGAGATAGAAGAGAATCCTGCCCTTGAAGAATCAAATCCTGATGAAGAGGAACAGGATGTCCAGGAAGATACCCTTTCAGATTCCCTGGAAGCGGAAGAAGATGAATTCAGAGATGAACCAGAGGAAGATACTCATAATGAAAATGATGATTTCACAATCGAAGATTATCTATCCGAAGATGAGATACCTGAATATAAACTCTATTCAAACAACAATAGCCCGGATGATGAAATAAGGGAGACTCCGCTTGTTTCCGGCGACAGCTTCCAGGATTATCTGTTAAGTCAGCTTGGGATGCACCGGATAACTGACAAACAATATATTATTGCCACAATCATTATTGGGAACCTTGACGAACCCGGTTATCTTCTTCGTGAAATTCCTGCTCTGGTTGATGATTTGGCATTCAACCATGGGATAGATACAACCGAGAAGGAAATCGAGGAGGTCCTGAAGATCATCCAAAATTTTGATCCCCCCGGAATTGGTGCCAGGAATCTAAAGGAATGTTTACTACTTCAACTGGAACGAAAGCCACAGGGATCAAAGAGCATTGAGCTGGCAATAACAATTGTGAAAGACCATTTTCTTGAATTCAGCAAGAAGCATTATGAAAAGATAATGCTTAAAACTCATTCTTCGGAACAAGAATTGAAGGATGCCATTGCAGAAATACAGAAGCTGAACCCCAAACCAGGTATTTCTATCAGTGATATTTCCCGTGAGGGAAATTACATCATCCCTGATTTTACCATCTTAAACCATGACGGTGATCTTGAGCTCAGCCTGAATTCGAGAAACCTGCCTGATCTTGTGCCAAACCGTCAATACATAAATATGTTGCGGGAGTACTCCTCAGGAGGTAAGAATTCAAGTAAATCATCAAAAGATGCAGCTTCTTTTATCCGTCAGAAGTTGGATTCTGCACGTAACTTTATTGATGCAATCCGTCAGCGTCAGGATACACTTTACATAACCATGAAGGCCATTATGGATTATCAGAAAGATTATTTTATGACTGGTGATGAAACCAAGCTGAAACCCATGATCCTTAAAGATATTGCCACAAAGATAAATATGGATATATCAACCGTTTCGCGAGTAGCAAACAGCAAATATGTCCAGACATCTTTCGGCACATTCCTCTTAAAAAGTTTCTTTTCTGAATCCATGCAAAACACAAAAGGAGAAGAAATTTCCACGAGGGAGATCAAAAAAATACTTCAGGATTGTATTGAAAGTGAAAAGAAAACCGATCCCTATACCGATGATCAACTGGTTGATCTCCTGAAGAAAAAAGGCTATAATATCGCCCGGCGAACTGTTGCTAAATACCGGGAACAACTTAGTATACCGGTAGCAAGACTCAGAAAGGAACTCTAATTTCCA
>JBEKQA010000212.1:0-5469 GCA_049520195.1 Bacteroidales bacterium | reverse complement strand
AGCTGAGACAAGTTCAGCGACTTACATGAAAAAAGTGGTGATTAGCAGGTAAGTATCTTTATTTATCCTGTGACTCATCACCACCCAATCCCATTGCCGCTAGAATATACCCAGGCTATTCAGTTGAAATTTTAACAGCATTCCTGGCAAGCCACTGATCGAATGTTTGAAGTTCGGGATTCAGCTTACGGGCATAGGCAAGGTCGCGGATTCCAGCATAGTATTCTTCAAAGTCGCGCTTGAACTGGAACATATTTCCCATTTCGTCGGCTCCCGGGAAACCGAAGCTACGGTAAACATCCGGTTCTGCTGCATTGTAGAGAACTTCTTTATCCAAGGCTTTCGTAAGAGATGCAGCCATTTGCTTACCGGTGAGGCTTTCACCAGCAATATAGATTTTTTTTCCGATCAATTCAGGACCTATCTTGAAAATGCCATATGCACATTTGCCGATATCTTCAGAAGCTATACCCGGAAGTCTTTTATCACCCATTGGCATTGTAAGATAAAGCTTCCCGTCAGGACCTTTTTTTGGTCCAGTCCCAAAATAGATCATGTTGTCCCAATAATAGGCGGTATACAGAAAAGTAACAGGAACGCCATTTTTAATGAAATACTCGTTGGACTCTTCCTTCGCATCGAAATGAGGAACCTTGTATTTGCCAAGTAATGTCGGCATACGGTTGTCGCTTAGAGGGATGAATTTCCGTGTGTCCTCGAGTGTTGACCAAATGGCATGTTTAACTCCTGTTTTCTTCAGTGCCTCTGCCATATTCCGTGCTCCTTCTTTTTCTTTCTCCGGTGAGAAATGTGCCCAGAAAAAAGTTACGCAATAGGCACCATATGCGCCAGTGAATGCTTTTACAAGGCTTTCCGGATCATCAAGATCTGCAGAAATCAATTCTGCTCCCAAAGCAGCTAGAGTGCGGGCTTTGTCAGAATTAATATTCCTGGTCACAGCTCTTACTGTGAATTCACTATTCCTGTCATTCAGGATGGCACGGGCAACACCTCCACCCTGGGCTCCAGTAGCCCCCATCACAGTTATTATTTTTTTCTCAGTCATAATTATCTCCTTTTCTAAAACTCATTAATTTACTATGTATTTAAATTATCCGCTTATTTATGTCTGTCAATAAAGAAGCAGAAAATACTGTGCAAAGATACAGTCATAATTAATAATTAGTCTAAATAATATTAATGTTAATAATCCCGTTCATCTCTTGCTGTTCACATTCCACAATTTGTAATGTATTACGCAAAAAAAGTTCCTGAAACATAATTCAATAGTGTAAACCCGTAATCAAAAATATGGGAAACCACTATTGATAAAGTGGAAATTAGGAATATCTGATTGATCATCAATCATGGATAAAAAAGGGCGTCGTACAATTTACACGCCACATTAGTTACAGAGAAATATCGAAGTATTCCCTTTGATAAGACTCATGAAGGGAAATGATTTTTCGTTCACATTAAAGAAATCTATAAGTTTGTCATCTAAAACATAAATGTCATTGATAATCAAATCGGGTTAAATGAGAATATTTGGATTGCTTTTCGGAATTATTGCCGCATTCGGGATGTTACTTGGGTTTATCCCACTCCTGGGATGGATAAACTGGATTGTCATTCCCTTTGCAATTATTGGATTAATAATCAGTGTTCTTACAAATTCAAAAGGAGGAATGACTCTTTGTATAGTTGCTATCTTTTTCGGGTTACTCAGATTAAGCCTTGGAGGAGGAATAATCTAATTACAGCATCCTGCTTCAATCTTATTTAAAAAAGAAATCGGTATTCTCAATATCAGGCATAGCAATGGGTGAGGAGTACAGAAAAGCTCCAGACGGATCAATATATCCTAAATCATCAGCCAGTGTTTTAAGTTGATCTTTTTGTTGCTGGGTGAGGGATTGATAAACATTTGAAAAATAAGTCGCAAAAAGGTAAATGATTCTTCCATCATCTCTACCGTAATCTTCAGATAATGAGTATATTTTTGAACTGTCAGCCACTGACCTTGACAGAAATTTTCTCAGTTCTACAGAAATATCCTGTCGAGCACCTACCAGTGCGTAAAGTGATCCTTTTTGTAAACTTACCAGTCCTGTTATCCGGGAAGATTGAGGTGCCGTAAGTACGTTCAAAAAATCCTGTCCTGCATTAGCTGTGAGCTGGCTATTGATCGTAAAGTTGGGATTGCCCATAGCCGGCCAGTCTTTCAAGTAAAATGAACCAAAATATGTACCTTGTCTTTCCGGGCAGAAGTAGACATCTGCATTAACAGAACCAGTGTACCAGGAATATATCTCACTGGCATATGTCATGACTGCTATATTTACATCCTGCGACAGGTTGTAACTCTGTAAAGGATTCTGTAAAGTACTGTCCCAATGGGCCACTCCATTTAAGGCTTTAAGTGCATTAAACTGAGAGATCTGCTGGGTTGACAATGATTTTATCACCTGTCCGTAAACCTGTGCACGTCTATAGCTGATTTCGCCGTCAATTTTATACAAGTTAGCAGAATATTCTATAACAGCAGATGAATCCAATTCAGTTTTTCCTGCAGGTAGATCGTTTTCAAGCAATCTTCGAAAGGCTTTACAAAGCGGAAATCTTTTATAAGCATAAATATTTAATAAGGATATCTGCGTGTTTGCAGCATTGATGAACAGTTGAATCTGGCTGGAATTAAGGATATGAAGAACATTATATGCTACGATCGTAACGAAGCTGGTGTTATGTCCAAGTCCAGTTGGATCGTTATCGCGTAGATACTGAAAACCAGCATAATCCGCAACTTTCCCTGGTGGAAGGAATGTCTGGGAACCAAGATTTCCTGTCATGAATCCGAGTGCATCGAAAGCTATCGTATTTTGCTGAGCTCCATCCGACAATGTTTGTTGAATCGTGTAGGATGACGTTGATTGCTGAGATTGACCGGAATTAAACTGGCTTTTCATACAAGAAAAAACCACCATCATGCCTGATAATAATAGAAGGCATATGAATCCTCGTAGCACAACACGTCTACTTACTTTTCTCATAATCTGAAATTTTATCTCCTTACTCTTTATCGAATTCTTTTGGTAAATGAGCTTGAAATGACATGCAGGGAACAAAATAATAAAATACTTTCCGCATAAAGCAAGGAGCATTATATATCATTACTATTAATTGCTTTTATATAATACACTTATAAGGTTCTTTACCCTGACAAGTAATGAAAAAAGAAAATAAAACTAACTTTGCACAATGAAGATCATCACTACTGCAATTTTGTGAGTACTCACCCTGTTGGTAGTTCCTGTATCCAGCTATTTTTTCGGCACACCGCCCGGACCTGTTGAGTGGCATGCAATACATATACTTATTGTGATCATGGTTATTGCCATTGCTTACTCGTTCATTGCAGGTGAACTCGCTAATAACAACAGTCAGGTCGATAAACTTTGGAGCATCGTCCCCATAGCCTATACCTGGATAGTTGCCGGTTTTAGTGGGCTTACAATAAGGCTTGTTGTGATGAGTATTCTCGTGACGCTCTGGGGCATAAGGCTGACAATAAACTTCGCCATGAAAGGTGCTTACCAATGGCGTTTTTGGAGCGGGGAAGAAGACTACCGCTGGCAGGTTTTAAGACAAAAGCCTGAATTCCAGCCGCGCTGGAAGTGGACGATTTTTAACTTTCTGTTCATTTCGGGTTACCAGAATGTGCTCATTCTGCTATTTACCTTACCAACAATAGTAGCCCTACAAAATATGAATAAGCCTTTGGGCATTTCAGATTATTTGAGTGCCGGGTTGATGCTCTTTTTTATAACCTGGGAAGCGATCGCAGATTTTCAGCAATGGGAATTTCAAAGTAAAAAGTGGGCAACGATAAAAGCCGGAGGAGAGCTTAACGGTGAACTTAATAAGGGATTCCTTGATAAGGGACTGTGGGCTTATAGTCGTCATCCTAATTACTTTGCCGAGCAGGCTATCTGGGTTTGTTTTTATCTTTTCAGCATAACCTCCAGCGGAGAGTGGTTTAACTGGAGTATTGCCGGTTGTCTGCTTCTGATCGTGCTATTCCAGGGCAGCTCAAGTTTCAGCGAGGAGATCAGCGCCAGTAAATATCCACAATATATTGAATATCAGAAAACTGTTCCCCGTTTTATTCCCTTTCGAAGAAAGCGATAAAGATTTAGACTTTTACGTATCTTTTTGATTTTTTCGTCTATATCTTAAAATTGATGGGATCATAAACCATTGTGTTAAGCTTTAAGAGTTCTATAAATTATACTAAATTTGCATTTAACTCCCTCGCGATAAAGGAAGAAGTACCTTATGAAAAACAGGAAACCCAGTACCCGGGTAGAGAATAAGCATGGATCAGACAGTAAAAAAATGAGAAAAGAATCAGACGACAAGTACCAGAAGTTACTTGAAAATATGACAGATGGTTTCGCGTCCGTGGATTTGAATGGGAGGTTTTTAGAATGCAACTATTCCTATCAGCAAATGGTAGGGTACACTATGGATGAACTTAAGGGAATGACATACAATGATCTAACACCGGATAGCTGGCATGAATATGAGCAAAAGATAATCATAGAGCAAATTCTGAAAGAGGGACACTCAAATGTTTATGAAAAAGAATACCGGAGAAAAGATGGAACTATCTTCCCTGTAGAATTGAGGACTTTCAGTATTAAAAATGAAGCGGGTGAAAATGAGGGAATGTGGGCAATAATTCGTGATATCACGAGACGTAAACAGGTGCTGGAAAAGCTACAAAATAGTGAGAAAACACTGGCCCAGATCACAGATAATGTTCCTGCATATATTTCACTGGTAAACAAAAACCTTGAGTATATGTTTGTCAATAGCGGTTATGAAGAATTCTTTAACCTTAAGAAAGAGGAAATTATCGGGAGGAAGGTAGAAGAAGTCATAGGTAAAGCTTCGTTTGACAGGTCATATCCTTATATTGTCAGAGCACTTGCAGGAGAAAAATGTGATTTTGAGAATTGGTTGAAAAAAGCTGACGGGAATGACCGGCTTCTGCGACTTACCTATACGCCCTATTATCAAAATGATATAATCAGCGGAATCCTGACGATGTCAATTGATATGACTGATTATAAGCTGGCTGAGGCAAAATTAAAACAGGTTATGGCAGCATTTGAATCGACCAGTGAAGCCATTGGAATTGCGGATACCAAGGCTCGTCAACTATATCAGAATAAAGCATATTCTGAGCTCTTTGGATACCCAACTGCCGAAGAATTTGAGGCTGCCGGTGGTATTGCTGCCACAATAAAAGACGCATCAATTGCAAAAGAGTTATTGACCAATATCCAGACCGGGGAACCCTGGGAGGGAGAGCTGGAAAGGGTAACAAGGGAAGGAAGGGTATTCTCTGCCTATGAAAGAGCAGATGCAATTAAGGATGAATCGGGTAATATTCTAGGTCTC
>JBEKQA010000211.1:0-5524 GCA_049520195.1 Bacteroidales bacterium | reverse complement strand
ACCGTCTAAAAGCGATAAGATCGGGAAAAAATGAGGAGAAAATGGGGGTGGTCAATTTGCACCGGAAAGAAGGTGGTCACTTTCAACCGGATTTAGGTGGTCAATATCACCGGATTTTGCACCAATAGTCATATTAACTTTACCAGATTTGTTCTTGATATTTTTAATCTTTTTCATTATATTTATTTTTGAAGTATTAATAATTAATTTGTTAACATTAAATTTTTATAGTTTGATTTCGTTTCGGAAAGGACGAGTTCTCCCTGTTATCATATCAATATGATTTCTATGTGTTACTAAATCAGAAGATTACAGGGAGATGTGTCGGGTGATGACTAACCGTCCGGGAAATCAAGTACACTGTGTTTATTCATATCCATATGTATTAGTCATTTAAAACACTATCACGGATTTCATCAATGTCATAATATCCCAATCCTTCATTATAATCGAGGATTTCCAAGAAGTCTTTTTCTATTGTTTCAAATCCTTTTTCTTCTGGTAAAAGAATACAATTGAATAATTTATCGGAAATAGACATTGACCAATCAATGTTCAACACAAGGGAACTGTACATTCTCCAATTAGAGTCTGATTTTCTATTCTTTAAATAAGTTTTTACTTCAATTAATAAATCTATTAATTGGGAATGACATTTCATTACCTTTCTATCCATTTGATTAATGAACTTAGGTGTTACCTTATGTTCACGAACTTTTTCTTCAATCAGTTTTAGTAATGGTTCATATTCCAGAGTGATGGTCAAAAATCTTTTAAGATGACTATTGCCCTTAGTTTTCCTCTTAAGAAGATATTCAAAACAGAAAATTTGGTCGATTTGGTTTGAATGGAGACACTCTTTTACTAATGGTTCACTAAACCCTATGGTATTCTCTACTTGGAGAGAATGAAACTGACTAAGAATATCATCCGACCTTTCCATAAGTTCATCATATAAATCCATTAGGTGACCTGTAACTTCATAACCAGAACGGAAGAATAACTTGTCAAGTTCAATTATACACCATTCGAGTTTCTCCTTAAAATGGTTTACAGTTAGTTCCAAATCCATAATATTTGATTCATAACTAACATTACCTTGAGTAAGTGATTCAAAAACATTTATAGTCTCTTGAAGGTTCTCAAGAAACCAATCCAGTTTTTCTAATGGAATACCATTATTAGAATCGGATACAAGACCCGTTGAAAATTCACCAACAGTTGTTGCAATGGTTCTCAGTGAACCTGTTGAATTGTTTTCAGTGACATTTGAACATCCATTTAGAGATGTTGTGTTGTCTGTATTCGGGGTTTCACCGAATTCCTTCTTTTTATTTTTCTCCATTTTATATGATTTACTTAATGTGTTTTTCATAATTCAAATTATATAATAACCTTCAATATTTTTAAAGATAAGTAAAATACTTGAATAAAAAAAATTTATTACGATAAAAATTACTTTATATTATATTTATTATTTAAATAATGTTATTTTAATACTTCTTTGGTTAATACCTTTCACATTTTTTGTGTCAAATAATCATCAATATGGTCACCACAATGTCCTATGACAATCTTTTTATTGGTGAAATCCAAGTAGAAATGAATTCTTAACTTACCTTTTGACCTATCCACCTTACAGTGTGGTGTGATATCAACTTCGGTTCCTTTATATAGACGTTTCCTGATTTCTTGGAACTTCCTATCCCTATTTGTCATTTTACCATCACAGAAAGTCAACCCAAAACCAGTCTGATTCTTGAATTCATTTTCAATATTGGTACGGTCTAATTTTTCTTCAAAGACAAGATTCCAAAGTACTGTTGATATTTTCCAAAGTAATGACCATGACGGACACACATCTTGAAACTTGGAATCCTTGGATGATTTCTTGGATTCAGGAAGAAACACTACTTTATCAGATTGGACTTTTTCTATTAGGTTAACCACTGATAACAGGTCTTTTGGTAATTCTTGAAGGTTTCCAAAAACCAGTAATTTCTGTGATAGTTGTACATTTTCTGATTTCGTCAGTTGAAGGTCTTGGTTCATTACTGACTTTTCGTAATTTAATCGTTTTTCCAATTCTACTTTATCGTTTTCCAATATTGAAATTTGTTCTTCATTCTTCATGTTTTCAAATTCCAATGATTCACATTTTTCTCTAATTTGTCTGTTTTTCTTTTCCATAGAATTAAATAGGTCATTGATTTCGTTTTCATCATTCTTGGATTTATTATTTTTCCTGTTAAATAGGAATCCACCTAATCCAAAAAACATTGTTTTACTATTATTCGTTTTCATCACTGTGATTTTTAATGTTTATTTTTAAAATGACTTGAATACTTTACCGATGACATTCCTTATTTTTATTTTAAATTGACTCCTATCTGTGTTCTTTTGAAGTTTGTACACTTCATCAGGAGTAAAATCATTGATGAAATCACCTTGAGTATAACTTTTAAGGATTTCTTCTTTTGAACATTTTAATAAGAAGTAGTGTTCCTTGTCAGGGACATACTTTTTGGTAGACTCAGTGTATGTTCTTTTAATTTTCCTGACCGATTTCAAAAGGTTAATAGAACAAACTCCATCACAATCGTAACAGCAACCATCCTTATAGATAAAAAGGTGACCAACATTACAAGAATAACCTCTGTCTTTTAAATGAATGTTTAATTCATAGATTTCACCCCCTATCAGTTTTTGTAGTTGATTCGTAAAGAGACCACTTATCCCTTTATCACAACCGTTCAGTTTCCCTTTTAGATCCTGAATGACTTTAAGACAATTTTGAACCTCTGGTTTGTAACACAGATTTGATTCAATAGGTAATCTAACACTCCTTTTTGGGAGATCTCTTACCGATAAATTTTTTAACTGTACCATGTTTTTAAGTTTTAATTGTTAATACTCTGTTTGATTTAGTCGTCTTTTAAAGATAAGATACTAGTACTCTAAAAACAATATAATCATATTCGAATACAAAGGTATGCTAAAATACAGTATAAAAAAAATAATTTGGGAACAAAATGCATAATGGATACAATATTACATATGGGTACATGTTTCAAATATCGCGATATTACTTGCGTTTCCAATAAATTCATTGTACTTAAAAAAAATTATGAAAAATTTGTTTTGTATGTATGAATATATTACTTTTGTATCCTTGAACACAAAAACTAGAACAGATATGAAAACAAAGTCTGAAACAAATCCGACAATATTTACCGTGGATGGAGTGAAGTACATAAGTCTCCCAGAAGTACCTGAATTCACAGGAATGGAGAGGGGGACAATTCAACAGAGAATCAATCGGGACAGGGGGAAAGACACCCTTAAAGTAAAAAGGATTAAGACATTATATGTTTTCGTTCCTTACGATGTCTGTTTAAAATGGAAGGAAGAGGCAGCAGTTGACAGGGATGCCGAAGAAATTAAGAAAATCTTATCAAAAGGAATTACTTTGGCAGAGATAGAGGAGATGATGGAAAAGAAACTGGAAGAGAAAAATGCCAAAATGGGTTGACCATTCATGTCAAGGTAATTTACTTATCAAACTCGAAGAGGAAATTAGTATTCTTCACCTTCCCCGGTATGTCATTTGAAGTTTCTCCTTCACAAAGACAATTATCAAACGTAAGAAACGATAGGGTCAATGTTGTATATCAAGATGGTTTGAGAAAAGACAATATTAAATATAAAAACAGTTCAAAATGACATCAATAAAGGCAAATGCAGGATTATAAAGTTTTAATTTCTACAAATAACAACAGATTGTCATTTCAAAGACAGGGAATTAACAACCTAATATTACTTATTTACGATGCAATACGGCTATCACAAGAAAAAATTTCCGAGAGATATTCTTGTTTACATAGAAGAATTTAATAAACAAGAAGGAACCGTTGTGTTTGATTTTCTAGACTCAAATGAATATGGAATCTTCTCAAATTTAGTAGGAAGAGAGTTTAACCTTGAAACCCCTTCAATGGTTTTGATTACAAACTACAAAGGGAAACCTATACAGGAAAATACAATTTATTCGATTAAGGAAGATAATATTCTCCTTTTGCGAGATCAGAATTTGATAAATTATAACACTGATAAATCCTATTTGATAGGACATCAGATTGATTTATTTAAAAATGAAAAGAAAGTTTTCGAGTTTTCAGTAACCATAGATGATTCTCTAGAAGCTATGTTAGCCAATTTTCGAATGTTTGCGAAAGGGAATCCAGATGAAATCAGCATTCAACACAAAGGTAAGTTAAGCGTCATAGTTAGAAATGTTGGTCAGGGGAATTGGAATGAAGTTTGTTCCAACGAAAAGCCAATAATCGTTTACGATATGGGAGCATTTATGAGTGCAACCAAATCAGATATCATTGAAATAATAGGAAAGAGAAGTACTTATTATCCTATTTCAAGGCCCTTATTGATTTTATCACATTGGGACAAAGACCATTATCATGCTTTACTTGGTATGATGGAAGTTGAGTTAAAACATTGTTTCTCGGGATTTATTTGTAGAGACTATGTCCCAACTCTAACAAGTAGAATTCTATTTCGTAAAATTCGTGATGCTGTTGGAACTCAAAATACATATGCAATACCACCTGAACCAAAATTAGGGAGAGGTGGGCCCCATTTTTTTAACCTTACTTCTGAGAAAAGACAAGTAGTAATCTATAATGCACAGCAACATAAAAACAGAAATATTTCTGGTATTGCGTTATCTATAAAATCAAAAAATGGAAGTATGATTTTACCGGGGGATGCTCATTATAACCAGATTTCGAGAGATATTTTGGGAAATCTCAATTTTAAGAGTGACCATTATCTTGTGGTTCCGCATCATGGTGGGAAAGCTGGAAAGTATGTGTATAGTGTTCCTCCAAAAATAACGGTAAGAGACGCAGTTATTTCTGTTGGAGAAAATTCATATCACCATCCAATTGAATCAAATGTGGATTGTCTAGAAACAAGTAGATTTCGAGTACTCCGAACAGATAGGGTTGGAACTGATATTATGATAAATCTCTAGAATCTATCATGCCACTTCTCCCTTGTTCCAATTACTTTTTTTAATGAACGGTCGCTATTGAACCAGCCTTCAATTCTGCCAACTTCTCCTTTTTCAATCGCTTCATCTCTACGAATGTGCCACCATTTACTGTAATGTCCCCCTTCCAGTTGGATACTGATAATCTGTCGATGACCGTAAAAATCATGTCGAATGTTCTTAACATAAAAATAATCTTCTCCCACATATTCTTTAAAATAAGGAAATTGGATTTCTTCACCGATTCGGGGAAGAATTGGTAAAGATTTCGTTATAAAATAAACTGTATTCTTTCGACCGGTCAAGGTGATTTCATATTCAACTTCTTTTATATCAATGTAAAATGGCGTATCCTCTTGGATTATATCTTTAAACATTTGATGTATCAGCTTTCGGAATTGTTCGTATGTCAGACCTATTTCCTTTGACAACTTTTTTAACGGAATTGACTGATAT
>JBEKQA010000210.1:0-5538 GCA_049520195.1 Bacteroidales bacterium | reverse complement strand
CCGTAAGCGGTTCCCGAGACATTAGTGGCGTAAGCTCTGACATAATAGAGGGTTCCAGCAGTAAGCCCGGTGAGGCTGCTTGTGAAAGTCCCTATCCCGCTGCCATTGGTTGTGAAGTTGTTGGAAGTAGTAGGGTTGGTGCTGGTGCTCCAGCAAACTCCCCTGGCGGTGACCGTAGTTCCACCGTCCGAGGTTACTGTACCTCCCCCGGTTGCTGTTGTCTGTGCGATATTGGTTATGGTAGCCGTGGTAACAGTTGGCAGAGCGTAAGGCAGTGTGGTGAAGGATACCTGGTTACCATAGGCAGTACCCGCACTGTTGGTGGCATAAGCCCTGACATAATAGAGTGTGTTTGCCGTAAGTCCAGTAATGTTGCTGGTGTAAGTTCCAGTCCCGGTTCCATCGCTGGTCTTGCTGTTTGATATCGTGGGATTGGTTGTAGTACTCCAGCAAACGCCCCTTGCAGTTACAGAAGCCCCGCCATCAGATGTGACATTACCACCGCTTGTAGCGGTTCCCTGGGTAATATTGGAGACGGGTGTGGTAGTAACAGTAGGCAGAGTACATGCAAGCGTAGTGAAGGAGACCTGGTTACCATAGGCAGTACCCACACTATTCGTGGCGTATGCCCTGACATAGTATAGTGTATTGCCTGTCAACCCCGTAAGGTTGCTTGTAAATGCACCTGTCCCGGTACCATCCGTTGTTTTGCTGTTTGATGTTGTGGGGTTGGTGGTCATGCTCCAGCACACTCCCCTTGCGGTGACTGATGCCCCGCCATTTGAAGTGACATTCCCGCCACCTGTAGCGGTAGTCTGGGTTATGTTTGTAATCGAAGCTGTTGTAACTGAAGGAACTGTATCACCTGAAGGGTATTGATATTCCACCGGCCCTATATCTATTGACCGACCTGAAACTCTTGGATTCCCAAAAAAGTCTGTTGTGATATAAGAAACTGCATATCCGGCATCTACCAATGGAGAGGTAGATTGAGGAGTACCCAATGTATCAGCGAACTTTGCATTGGCAATGGTCATGTTCTCATAATTATTTCTCTGAATGGTATTGTTTGTCGCGGTTTGGATATAAACGCCACTTGTAGGATCCAAAATAACATTGTTCTCTATCAGGTCATTAGCTGAAACTGTTGATTGAAAGTTTAAGCCGACTGTTTTTGCACCAACAATCAGATTATTATAAAAGTTGATTGAAGTACCCGGCACTGTGGCGACATCCTTTTCAAAGATACCATCTGAAGAAGATTGAGTTCCTGTCCATCCGGAATACCATGCTTCATTGTCATAGAAGTTACCCGCAGAGAGCATGACATCATAACTATCTTCCTTGCATTTATAAGCATAGTTATTATACACATCACAGGAATCTCCCCCACCTATGATATATCCCGTACATTGGCTTGGGACATCTAATTGTCCTGCATAGAAAACCTTATTGTCATGTATGGAACTACCCTTCCTTGCACATGCAACCTGAATACCATCATAACCTGAATACCATGACATATTGCGGTAAATCTGACAATTCCATAAATCAGCAGGGTAAATTGTTACTCCATTGCATTGGGTAGGTTCACCAGTGTAAAAAGAACTTCCTACATACATGCCTTCATTCCCGGTATGGTCAAATACGTCATCATGAATCCATGTATTGTGTTGAGTGAAGTTTTGCCGTTGTCCATATCCAGTGCAATCAGGATCAGTCTTAGCAAATAATCCTTGTATTTCTGTATAAGCTATATACACATGATCTGTCTCAATATATTCTGATAGATCATCTTCACTCATACCAGCACCCGCTGTTACTGCCCTTATCTGGAAACCGCAGTGTGCAGTATCAACTGCAAAATTACCCGTCATTTGATAGTTTGGAAATCCACCTGTAATATGAAGATGGGTGCATCCACCTACTTTGAATCCAAAGTAATGAGTTGTGTTAATTATCACCTCTCCTCCTTTTGGAATTACAACAATAGGTTGTGCCAATGTACCCATATTAAAGTTCATCAGATAGATCCAATCATAATGCCCATTAGTGAAGAATAAGGTATCACCGGGAGTTAACGTGTTGTAGGGGCTTGATGTTCCCACAAGATAGTTTGTGTTTGCTGGAACAGTCACATTTACTGAAAGTCCTTGCAATGCAATCATTACAAATATCAATATTATGAATTTTCTCATAAGGTTTTCTTTTAATGATTGGTAAAGTCTGTTAGATAGATAAAAGATCATGTCACATTGTTATCTGATTCACAGTCAATGTAAACAGCAAAAATATCATATAGTTGCCTTGATATTGCAATTTATATATAATCTAAATAAATTTCTTTTCCCGGATTGACTGATTAGAGTGGATTTCCGGTTAAATTTTGCGAAACCCCCAATGCCATAACTTTTTGCCGGAGAATTTGTAGCAGAGTTGAATAAATAATTGTAAACCATATTCAAAAAGTTAATAGTGTTAGGTTTTATGTAAATTTTATTGGAAAAAGGAAGCGTATTTTTGTTTTAATTCATCTTTAAAATCTCATGAATCCATGATGACCATCATCAATCTTTCAAGTCATAAATGAAAATTTAATGCAGGATAATTTTGCTTTCTTAGAAACATGATTATTTGGGGTCAAAAATTTTTTTCCAGGATCACGGATAAGCATAGATCGTACCGGATCTGATTGACCCCAAACATAGATGTGATCTTGAACCGAGTCAATATGTTATATATAAGTTGGTTACAAGAAAAATGTTGCTTTTGGAATAGTGTAAAAGATTTAAAGCGTTTCGGCTTTTTACTGCATTATATTCGCACACGTGTACGATTATAGGTAGTGACATTTTTTATTGTCTTAGATCGAAGACTATATCATACAAGGATGTATTATCTTTGCTTTGATCTATTTAACCAACCAAGAAATATCCATGCAAACAGCTTTTATTCAAACCATGAATAAAATTATGAATATTCCCTGCCTGCCAAAGGTAGGCAAGTGGCCATTAAAATCAAAATTATTAACAAATGAAACTAAACTGGTTTAAGAGAATAGGATGGATATATATCCCGGTGTCTATTATCGGCGCCTTGCTAGGCCTGGCTGTTTTGTTTTTCTGTGTCACCGTCTTCCTGGCAGTCGATCGCCATTCACATTCTGTTTCCGATACACTTTATGGAATATTTCCCTATTTTGTATCAGCCTTTACAATCCTGTTCTGGATCGCTGCAAATACTTCAAGGGGCGGGAAGGAATAGAAGTTTTGATCTCGAATTTGAATAAATTTGTCTTTCTCAATGTGTTTGAGGATTGAAGCAATGATCGCAGGCTAATTTCCAAGAGTTGATAATATTTACGAATCGAACTTTTTTAAGATGGGAGGTGCTATTCTTTTGGGCGATCACACTTTTCCAGGTGATCCCATTTTTGACAATACCTTTCTTTCCTTCACTTGATGGCCCGTCTCACTTATACAATGCTAATATTATTAATAGCCTGGTCTTTCATTCCAACACGGTCTTTCAGAAGTACTTCTCTATTAACACTGAACCGATTCCAAACTGGACATCATTATTGCTTTTAAGTATTCTTAAAATTCTTTTTCCTTCATATTTATGTGAAAAGATCCTGTTAATCGTTTTACTAACCGGGATGCCTTACCTGTTCAGGAGACTGATTATAAAAATAGCCTCTGATGGCAGATATTATAGTTACCTGGTCTTTCCCTTTACGCATACCACTTTTCTTTACCTTGGATTTTACAATTTCTGTCTCGGCATCCTTTTTCTGTTGATCGCACTGATTTACTGGATCTCTCATGCTGACGCTCATTTTAAGACAAAACATACAGCCGTTCTCGCTTTACTTTTTCTTATGACCTATTTTTCAAATCCACTATTATTCCTGGTTCTCTCGGCTATCATATTTATTCACCTATGTGTTCATTCATTTTATCAGAAGAACAGAAGATCTGTTTCATGGCAGATTTCTATTTTTTATTCTAAACTCATGACATTGTTTGCGGCTCTTATTCTTCCTTTGGCATTCCTGTTTTATTTTTTCTTTTCAAGAAGTACAATGCAGATACATACCTGGAATACATTTGACCAGCTTCTCAGATTTCTGCAGTTGAATTACCTCATTGAAGGCCGGAATGCATTCCTCTTCTTCTGGGTCTTTGCATGCCTTGTCATTTTTACCATCTCAGTTGCCTTAGTAAGAACGTTAAGATCTTCGAAAAACAGGGAGCCCGGTCATCCTCAACCCGGGCCCGGGAAACATGAAGATCATGCTAACCGGATATGGTTATTCCTTTCACTAATCGTGTTCCTGTTATTCTATTTTATTGCACCTGATTCAGCAGGAAGTGCTACCTTCATCAACCTAAGGATCTTACTTGTCATTTATCTCCTGCTAATTGCTTTCCTCGCTTCTATGGAAACTTCCGGGATAGAAAGTGTCATCGCTGCATTTTTAATCCTTCTCATTAACATTTTCGTACTATCCTCCAATTATAGTGATATGCGGGAAAGAAGTAACATCGCTCTGGCCTGCCATTCTGCTTCGCTCTGTATCCCAGGGAATTCTATTGTACTGCCCGTTAATTTAAGCCGTGATCCAATGACCGGACATGTTACCGATTACCTTGCAACCGATCGAAGGATCATGCTTACTTCAAATTATGAAGCCGAAACCGGGTATTTCCCTGTAATCTGGAAAAATAAAACCCAACCAACATATTATCAGGGAACATATCCGGATACTGGTCTGGATCATGCGTTTATGCACAAAACTGCCTGCAGGATCGATTATATCTTAGAGGTTGGGATATCTTCAAATAATCCAACTTCAAACCCCAAAGAGGTTCTCCCGGAATTCCAAGACGGTTATAGGCTTATTTATTCAAATGGTTATTGCAGGGTGTTTGCGTTAAAATGACTCTCTCAGCACACAAATAAAAATCATATAGGAAGATGATAACCATTTAGCACAGCGATACTTCCACCGATGATCTCGTACAATCCGAACAATGCAAGGGCTAATGATGAGAGTCCGATCAAGGCTCTCTGAAGGCGTGGACCCCTATCGTGTCCCAATTGAAAAAGAATGATGAGAAGGGCAGATACAAGGAACATAGTCAGGTAAAAGCCAGCGAGGATGGTGATCCCATTGGTTGGATCCTCTTTCCATCCTTTAATAAAAAGTGGCCCTATCACAAGACTCCAACCCATATAAGGTCCAGGATTCAGAAAGTTCACCAAAACAGCGTTAAAGAATGTCTTTCCGGAAGAAGAATCTGGGCCTGCTGCCGCTTCATGATAAATCTTCCAGGAAATAAATGCCCTGGAGGCAAGATACAGAATGAAGATCCCTCCCGCGACCTGGATATACTGAATAAAATTCAAAGGTAATTTACTAAGAATGAAGAGGCAGAGCAATCCGATAGGGCCATCTGTTATCAGTGGTGCAAAGATGGCTGGTAATGTCCGGAGCCAGCCAATTCTCAGGGTCTGGGAAATCAGATAGAGGGA
>JBEKQA010000209.1:0-5606 GCA_049520195.1 Bacteroidales bacterium | reverse complement strand
CCCATTGCCCCAGTCCAGACCAGCAAACTGGTTTTTGAAAACATCTCTGCCGAAATATCCTGATAGAAAGACCTGATCCTTGTCGCCGAGCTTATAGTTGATCTTGGCATTCAGATCATAAAAATAAAGCTTGTTATTCTGTAAGGCCTTATTTGAGGAAAGCGGCAGATAAAGATCAGCATAGGTTCTTCTTCCTGAAACGATAAAGGAGCATTTATCATCAAGGATGGGTCCCTCAACAGTAAGACGACTGGAAATCAACCCAATACCACCATTGACTTCAAATTTCTTTGAATTTCCCTCATCCATATGAATATCAAGCACCGATGCAAGTCTGCCGCCATATTCCGCAGGAATATCTCCTTTGTAAAGCGTGACATCTTTAATAGCATCATTGTTGAATACTGAGAAAAATCCCAGCATATGTGAAGCATTGTAAACCGTTGCACCATCAAGAAGTATCAGGTTCTGGTCTGGGGCACCTCCTCTGACACTGAACCCGCTAGATCCTTCACTTACCGACTGAACCCCGGGAAGCATTTGAATGGCTTTGATAATATCAACCTCGCCGAAAAGAGCAGGTATACTTTGAATGGTCTTGGTATCCAGCTTAAATGTACTCATCTCTGGCCTTGCTACGTTATGATCATCCTTCTCGCTGGTAATTTCGACCTCTTTCAGGTTTTCCTCCTTAACTGAAAGTTCAATGTTCAAAGTAATATCTTTATCTAATGTGATCATCTTCTTTACGGTACCATAACCAATATAAGAGATGGTCAAAGTATATTGACCCTGGAGCAAAGAGATCGAATAATTCCCATAAAGATCAGAAACAGTACCGGTTTTCTTTTCGGTGATATAGATTGTGGCCCCGATAAGTGTTTCTCCGTTCTGGCTATCAGTTATTTTTCCACTGATTGTGGAAACTTTTTGTTTTTCCTTTTGTGCCGATAAAGGTGGAATCTCCAGTAAAAGAAACAGGAAGATCAGAAGGAAGATGCGATAAGTCATTCAGGAGGGTTTTGTGTTGATAAATTAAAATGCAAGAATATCCAGTATTGCCTTGTAGATCTTTTCATCATCGGGAAGAATAGCTCTTTCCAGGATGCGATTGAACCCAACTGGAGTAAAGGTTGCTCCAACCCTGTTTACGGGTGCATCCAGGAATCGGAATGCCTTTTCCTCGATCATCGAAGCAATTTCAGCACCAAACCCCGAAAAAACTTTATCCTCATGAACCACAAGTGCCCTGCTTGTCTTTTCAACAGACTTCAGTATGGTTTCAGTATCAAGGGGTACTATAGACCGAATATCGATAACTTCAATCTGGATCTCTTTTTCTTTTGCAATTCTTTCAGCCGAGCGAAGACACATATGAGTAGTATTTCCGTATGTGATAATAGAAAGCTTATCACCAGACCGGCGAATCCTTGCTTTACCAAAAGGAACTTCGAAGTCATCAGGAACATTTGCAATTGCTACAGGGTCATTATACAATGCCTTGGGCTCTAAGAATACTGTCGGCCCCTTAGAGCGGATACTCGTCCGTAGCAATCCTGCTGCATCGTCAGCAAAAGAAGGGTATACGATCCTTAGCCCAGGAAAGGTAGAGATTGCACCTTCAATGGTCTGTGAATGGTAAAGACCGCCACCGATATATCCTCCGGAAGCCAGCCGTATCGTTACATTGGCTGTGAACTTGCCATTGCTGCGCCAGTAGTCATGCGACATTTCTACAAGTTGTTCAATGGCAGGCCAGAAATAATCGGCAAATTCTGCACCTTCTATGACTATCCGTATCTTTTCATTAAAACGGCTCATGCCATTGGCGGTGCCAACAATGTAGTCTTCTGCGATCGGAGCATTAAAAACCCGCTTTATTCCGAATTCTTGTTGCATTCCTTTCGAAACGTTGAATACACCTCCTTTTTCGCCACTTGCCATATCCTGCCCCCATATGAAAGTGTCGGGATTAAAACGGAACTCCGCTTTGAGCGTTTCATTGAGAGCTTCTATCAACTTTCTTTTTGGGCCGCTTCCGTCCGGAATCCCCTCTGGGTATTTCAACGGTTTATAGGGTTCAGCCGTCACAAAATTCAAAATGCTTGCCGGATCCGGATCCGGGGCTGCCAGCACTTTCTTGTTTACAGCTGATATCTCCTTTGCAATTTCCTCTTCCATAGCAGTTAGTTCTGCTTCTGTAAATTTCTCAGAATAAAGCAAGATCTTCCGGAATTTTACAAGAGGATCTAGCATGCGGGCTTCCTGCAATTCTTCCTGGCTGCGGTAAAGTTCCTGGCGGTCACTGTTGGAATGCGATCCGATACGTATGCAGTTGGCATGTACAATAACTGGTTTTCCTTTTTCCGACACAGTCTGCTTTGCTTTCAGCATCGCATTCATGGAGTTGAAAATATCCTTGCCATTGCAGTATATGACGCTTAAGTTTTTGAAAGCAAGGAAATTATCAGACACGCGTGGATTTGCAGTCTGGTCTGATTTCGGGACAGAGATTCCGTACCCGTTGTCCTGGAAAACAAAAATAACAGGCAATTCTTCACGACTGGCGCCATTGATGGCTTCATAAACAAATCCCTCTGAGGCCGATGATTCGCCTTGCGAGCTGATCGCTACTCCTTTAGTACCATAATATTTCATTGCCCGTGCTACACCAACCGCATGTAGTGTATGATTTCCGGTTGCAGATGAAACATTGTGAATATTCCATTCGGGCTTTGCAAAGTGATTCGACATATGACGACCACCACTTGCAATATCAGTAGCTTTTGACAAGCCGTTTAAAATGATCTCTTCTGCTGTCAGACCGGCAGAGATCACTGTAAGCATATCACGATAATAAGGAAAAAGATGATCGGTAGTCTTGTCAAAAACCTGCCCGATGGCAAGCTGAATCCCGTCGTGCCCGGCATAGGGTGCATGATAAGACCATCCAAGTGCCTGCTTTAGATAATTTGGTGCTTTCTCATCTAGTTTTCTTCCCAAAGTAAGAAGATAGAACCATTTTCGCAGGGTTTCCTTGTCCGTGCTTTTGATGGTGAACTCTTTATCTTCCTTCCTGATGGCTAACTGTTTATATCTGCTGTTTGTCGTCATGGCCGGATAATCTTAAACTCGCCGTTCTCTTGTAATTTTATAATCCTGGAAGGTTTAACTTCTTGTAATACATCCTGATATAACTTCACTACATAATCCACATTGTCAATAATTTCTTTTGGGATGCATTTGAATACCATAGGGGCCGGTTCACCGGAAACATTAGCAGAGGAAGATATAATAGGTTTTCTAAAGGTTTTTATCAGGTGTTTGCAAAATTCATTTTTAACAATACGGATGGCTATTGAATTGTCCTCTGCAATCACATTTTTTGCAAGATTCTTTGCATTTGGATAAATTATAGTCAAAGGACGCTCAACATTTTTCAAAAGGTCTTTTGCAATCTCGGGAACTGTTTCGACATATTCTGAGATTTCCTTTATATCAGAAAGAAGAATAATAAGACTTTTACTCTCTATTCGTCTTTTTAAATGATAGATCTTTTCAACAGCTTTTTGGCTGGTCGCATCACATCCAATACCCCAGATTGTGTCGGTTGGATATAGAATTGTCCCTTCCTGATTCAGGACTTCAATACACTTTTTTACTTCGTTTTTGATTCCAGGAAGCATTTCTCAATAATCTATTTATTCTGGTATATGCCTTGCTTTACCGTGTAAAATTACGCTAAAAATCGTTTTTAATTGTATGGAGACTGAAATTCGAAGATCACAAACGGGCAACTAGTTGGCTCACATCTATTTGTGTGGCACAACGAAAGTGCTTTTCAGGGCAGGAATGGTAGCCATGGATCCCGCATGGACGGCAGTAAAGTTCGCCTGACTCCACAATCATTGAATCATCGGAGAGGGGCCCAAATCCAAAACGCGGTACCGTCGAACAATAAATCGCTGTCACAGATGCATTCATGGCAGAAGCAAGGTGCATTGGAGCTGAATCATTGGTAAAATTCATGCGGGCATCTTTCATAAGAGAGGCAGACTCGAGAAACGAAAGTTTCCCTGAAAGATCAATGCATCCGCTATGGCCTGATCGTTGAATGATATCTTTGCACAATAGAGTATCGTGTTCTGAACCAAGGAAATAAATTTTTGAATTGGTGGGGAAGTAACTGATAAATTCAAGCCATTTCTCGACCGGATATTGTTTTGTAAACCAGAGTGATGCCGGAGATATCGTATAATAGGTGCCTGACTTATATGCTGCTGTTTTCGCCAGATCAGTAAAAGATGGATAAAGCTTGGGTTTAACGATAGATGTATCAGTAAATGCTTCTATTAGCGTAAGATTTCTCTCCGTTTCATGTATTCCTTCCCTGAAAACATGAGGAATTGATGCTGTGAAGAACATCGAAAATGGATTCTTCGCAAATCCAATTCGTCTTTCAGATTTAGAAAATGCCGTCAGGAATCCTGAGAGCGCAAACCGCTGGAGATTAATGACAGCATTATATTTCTCTTCCCTGATCATATTGAAGATCAGGGTGAAATTTCTGTATTTATGCTGACTCTTATTCCAGACTATAATTCTATGAAGAAAAGGATGATTATGGAAAAGCCCATCCATGCCTGTTTTAACTAAAAAGTCAATAGAATCATCAGGATAAAACCTATGCAGCTTTTCGATCACCGGGGTAGCAAGAATAACATCACCGATAGAAGCTGTTTGTATGACTAGGATCTTTTTCAAAGCAAAAATTGGTTACTGGGGCTAAAATCCTGTAAATTGAAGTTGGTTTAAGGCTCAAATACTCAAATTATATTCTCTTAGGGCTTGATTCAGTGAAGTTTTCAGGTCAGTTGATTCCTTTCTCTTCCCGATGATCAATGCACAAGGAACATTATAAACCCCTGCTGGAAATTTCTTTTCTACTGAACCCGGGATAACTACAGAACGTTGGGGTATGATTCCTTTCAATTCAATAGGTTCATTACCTGTGACATCAATGATCTTAGTGGAAGAAGTGAGTACGACATTTGCTCCAAGTACTGCCTCCTTCTCAATTCTCACCCCTTCAACGACAATGCACCTCGAGCCCAGAAAGCAATTATCTTCAATGATGACCGGTGCTGCCTGTACCGGTTCAAGAACTCCCCCTATTCCGACACCGCCACTTAAATGAACATTTTTCCCGATTTGTGCACATGAACCTACAGTGGCCCAGGTATCAACCAACGTACCACTGTCAACATAAGCACCAATGTTGATATATGAGGGCATCATGATCACACCTTTAGCTATAAAAGATCCATAGCGTGCAATTGCATGGGGGACAACTCTAACCCCAAGAGCTTCATAACCCTTTTTTAGCGGGATTTTATCATGAAATTCGAAAGGACCAATAGATGTGGTCTCCATTTTCTGAATTGGAAAATAAAGGATAACAGCCATTTTCATCCATTCGTTTACAACCCAGGTGTTTCCCTCGTGTTGCGCGATGCGGAAATCGCCTTTGTCCAGTTTATCAACAACATCCCTAATTGCCTGCTGAACTTCCGGATCATTCAGCATTTCGCGGTTTTCCCAGGCTT
>JBEKQA010000208.1:0-5610 GCA_049520195.1 Bacteroidales bacterium | reverse complement strand
TTATAATAATCACGTAAATCTACCCCATGACAAGGATGCCCGCTATATAAAGGATTCACAGAACCCTTGCCGGCCTGTGGTGTAAATTGAAAAGAAGTACCTTTTAAAGCCGGATGCCCGTAAACTTCAAACGGATATGGCGTCCCTCTGCCAATGCTGATAATGGTTCCTTCAAAAAGACAAAGGGACGGGTAAAGATAAATGGCATTCATATCCGTCAGGTTTGGGGAAGGCTTCGCAGAAAGAGCACACAGGGTATGATGCGTGTAGTTCTCCAGCGGGATGACCTGCAGATCACAGATAATCCTGTCTTTAAGCCACCCTTCCTCATTGACCATCCTGGCATATTCGCCAATTGTCATTCCATAGACGATCGGAACGGGATGCATGCCAATAAATGAGAATAAACTGGAATCCATAACCGGGCCATCGATATAAAATCCATTGGGATTGGGCCTGTCAAAAACCATCAGGGGAATATTCGCTTGCGAACAGGCCTCCATCATATAGGATAGCGTCGAAAGGTAGGTGTAAAAACGGACTCCAACATCCTGTAAATCAAACACAACAATATCTATATCTTTAAGATCTTCCGGATCTGGCTTTTTCTTTTTTCCATAAAGGGAGATCACAGGAAGTTTTGTGGCCGGGTCTATCGAGTTTTTTATTGTTAGGCCTGCATCCAAATAGCTGCGGAAACCGTGTTCAGGACAAAAGATCTTCTCAACCTTAAGCCCCATGTGTAATAATGTATCAACAACGTTGACTTGCCCTACCAATGAGGCGGAATTGGCAACTATACCAATATTTTTGTTCTGGAGCAAAAGATAATATTGACGCGTCCTTTCTGCCCCGCACTTGACTTGCGCTGAAGTCATCAGGGTAATAAAAATGAATAAAACGGTAACCAGATATTTAATCATTCAGTTCAGACTCCTCACCATCACCAAATTTAAAAATTATAACGCTATGCAACGAGATATCTGCAACCTTGCTGATATAGATTCATGATAATCTTAAGTCATTAAATCCTTTGATATTAGCAATGATTTCACCCTGCCCTCCAGAAATCTCTGAAGTTCGCTTATTGAAATATGCAGATCATCAAGTTTTATTCTGAATTCACTGTTATTCCATATGATAATCAACATGTTAAATCTTAGAAAGTATTTCTTCATCCACAGGGATATTACAACCGGTAATATTACAAGAAACCCTATGATCATTCCCTGACTCCTTCTGGCATTCTGAATACTTCTGTGATGAGTGTCTGAAATAAAATAAAAATCACTCAGAATATGGTAAAGTAAAAATATCAGAAAGACGTTAAAAACAATGCCCGCAATAATAAAGATAAACCAAAAGCGACATATCCTTGCCTTTCTTATCTTTATCGAGGCAATATCCTCATACTTTAAGGTTATTTTCCTTTTTTTGATTCTGATGCCATCAATTCTGATGGCAATTTCCGGACCGTTATATAAAACATCCTTCACTAGCGGGAAGCTCCAAAGATTGCTCCTGAAATCATAGGAATAAGCCAGATTATCCAAACGAAAATACTGAATCTGTGAAAGTTAACGATCATCTTTTCATTTTTTCTGACAAGAACAACCGTTGCCCAGATAGCATGAAACCCCATCAGGGAGATCGCAATATTCCCGGTTAATCCATGAAAGGTTATTGCAAAAAGCGTACCCGATAAAATACTCATGGCCGTGGTGCCAATTGTATCAGCAGTAAAGCCACACCAAAATAAAATGGCATGCCACCATTTTAACTTCCGCTGAATTCTTTCCGACCATACACCAACTGTGTATAATACCAACGCAATCATGATGAATGTGATGGCTATGATCAGCGTTCGGTGTTGCATAAAACAAAAGTAAGAATTTTATAAACGAGTCTGGGATTTCAAAGAAATTATTATCCCCTCTTCAAATCCTCGTAATTTCCTTTTTTGCTCAGCAGAAAACGATAAACTATTTGTTTAATTGCCACCCATGGGTTGAGGTGCCTTTGAATTTAAAAATATTTGTATTTGTTACTATTTTGTTGTATGTTTGTAACTGAAACCTAAAAATAAAAATTATGGCTGTATCTCGAAACAATGTAATTGTAAAGAATTTTCATGGAAGAATTGGTAATATCGTTTTAAGGGTATTCGGGAATAAGATGGTCATGTCTGCCTTGCCAAGCACAAGGAATAGAAAATGGAGCGAGGCACAACTGGCGTGCCAGGATCAATTCAGAAAAGCGACGAAATTTGGGCACAAGGTTCTTGATAATGTTGAATTGGACATGTTTTATAAGAAACATGCTAAAGAAAACCAGAGTAGCTGGAATGCTTCAATTTCAGATTTCCTGTTGAAGCCCGAAATAGAAACAATAGATACCTCAAAGTACAAGGGGCAAGAGGGAGATGCCATCAAAATTGAAGCCGCTGACAAATACAAGGTTGCTAGTGTTATTGTGATGATCATCAATGCATTGGGACTACAAATTGAGAATGGATCTGCTGTTCAGATGCCTGCCGGCGAGTGGGTTTACAAGGTATCGGTACAGAACCCTGATTGGAAAGGAACCCGCGTAGTTGTAAAGGTCAGCGATCTGCCGGGAAATGTGGTGCAGTCAGAGGTTGATGTCGGGGGCACATAAAAAATTACAAAAACTCCCCTCGCCCACCGGAAGAGGGGCACGTTTCAAATTAATTTCCATTATTTCGTTAAGAGTCAATCACCTGGCATAGGAGAGGTATGTCCAGCCGGGATATTTTTCCTAATTCCTCTTTTCTAATTCCAGATTTAAATAGATTCTGACTCCTGATTCCTAATTTCTCTTTCCTAATTCCAGATAAAATAAAGTTTTTTTCCGATTTCCACCCTTTTCCCCCCCTCTACCCTATGCCTTTCCAATACCGAAACCTTAGTCTCCATTCGTTCTCCCTTCGTTCTTCCTTCGTTTAGAGTATAAGTATCCTTTATCGATGGAATAATGATCAAATAGGGATGAATTTCTTATGAATTATGAGATTAAATCTGGAATTATGGAGTTTTTTCGCGATTTCACGATTCTATATTTGTAAGTTCTCCTTTTACAATCAGGCATGTTATTCTTACATTTGCACCTAAACCTTACCAATTGAATACTGAACTCTTCATAGCCAGAAGGATACTGTCAAAGAACAAAGCCAACTTTTCCCGTCCCATCGTCCGCATCGCTATTGTCAGCATTGGACTGGGCTTAACTGTGATGTTCGTAGCAGTGGCTATTCTTACCGGCTTCCAGAAAGAAGTTCGCGAGAAAGTGATCGGATTCGGGGCCCATATCCAGATCTCCCATTACGATGAGAACTCTTCCCTCGAAACCAAACCAATCTCAATTCATCAGGATTTTTATCCTTCCCTCGAAACTGAGCCAGGTATAAAACATATTCAGGTCTATGCTACCAAGGCAGGAATTATCAAGACTTCCGATCAGATCCAAGGCATTGTGCTAAAAGGTATCGGACCGGATTATGATCTTTCCTTTTTTAAGAATAAGATCATCGCCGGTCATCTGATTCATATCAGTGATACCGGGAAGACCAACGATGTCATGATTTCAAAAAGATTGGCTTCTTTGTTAAAACTGAAGCTGAACGACGATATCAGGATGTATTTCATCTCCGGTACAACAACCCTGGGACGAAAATTCCACATTTCAGCTATCTATGAAACCGGGCTCGAGGAATTCGATAAAGTCTATGTCATCTGCGACATCAAACACATTCAGAAATTGAATAATTGGGAACCCGATGAAGTGGGTGGCTTCGAAGTTATTCTCAATAACTTCAAAGACCTCGATAAGATGGGCAAATTTGTCTATAGAAAAATCGGAATGAACCTGGATGCCAAGACAATACGCGATCTTTATCCCCAGATCTTCGACTGGCTCGATTTGCAGGATATCAATGTCCTTATCATTCTCATTCTGATGGTACTGGTTTCCGGAATCACAATGATTTCTACTCTTCTTATCCTGATCCTTGAAAGAACCAACATGATCGGTATCCTCAAAGCCCTGGGAATGCCAAACGGTGGTATCCGCAGGGTATTCCTGATTAATGCGGCCTATATCATAGGTCAGGGCCTCATTTGGGGGAATGCGGTTGGTGCCATCCTCTGCACGCTTCAGCTTAAATATGGTTTTATAAAGCTATCCCAGGAATCATATTACGTTTCTGTCGTTCCTGTTAATCTTGATTTGGGAAATATCCTTCTTCTGAATGCCGGGACAGCATTGATTTGTCTTGCAATGCTCCTTCTTCCTTCTTTCATTACAGGAAGAATCTCACCGGTCAAAGCCATCCGGTTTGCCTGATCAATTTGCCTTCAGTTTCCTTGCTATTTCTGATGCAACCCACATTCTCTGTTCTCAGGCGATTCCCACCACCAGCGTCCTGCCCTGATGTCTTCTCCCTGAAGAATTGCCCGTGTGCATGGAAGACAGCCAATGCTTGGGAAACCCTTATCATGCAATGTGTTATAAGGAATCTTATGAGCACGGATATATTCCCAGACCTGATCCAGACTCCAGTTGACCAGAGGATTTACCTTGATCATCTTTTGAATATTATCCCACTCAACAGCTTTAATCTCCTGGCGGGTGATTGATTGATCTCTGCGTAAACCGCAAATCCAGACATCCATTCCCTGTAAAGCAATTGTCAAAGGCTCTGTCTTCCGGATAAAACAACACAATTTCCTGTTCTCCATGCTGTCATAAAAAAGATTTATCCCATGCGTATTTACCATGTTCTGCACATCCTCAGCATCAGGGAAACTGACTTCAATGGATATATTGTACTTTTTACGCGTAATATCAAGCAAATCATAGGTCTCCTGGAATAAACGACCCGTATCGAGCGTGATGATCTTCATCCCTGGATCAATTCCTGCAATCATTTCTGTGATCACCTGATCTTCAACGCCAAGGCTGGTGGCAAATGCAACACGCCCTTTGAACTCTTCTGCAAAAAAACCTATTATCTCCTTGGGAGTAGCGTCTTTCAGACGCAAGTTATAATTCTCTATTTCTGTATCCATTAATGTTGAGTTCAAATAATATGCAAATATACAATAACTCGTTCCGGGGGTCTGAGAAAATCGTATTTTTGGGTCAAACAATTTTAAAATGAATGTTCATTTCATAGCCATTGGCGGATCTGCAATGCATAACCTCGCCATCGCTCTTCACAAAAAAGGTTATCATATCACAGGATCTGATGATGAGATTTTTGAACCCTCTAAAAGTCGCCTGGCCCGTTATGACCTTTTACCCTCAACTTCTGGCTGGAATGAAGACAATATCCATAAAGGCCTGGATGCCGTTATCCTTGGCATGCACGCCAGAGCAGATAATCCTGAGCTCCTGAAAGCTCAGAAACTGGGACTCAGAATATTCTCCTATCCCGAATATTTGTATGAACAATCTAAAGATAAAACGCGGATTGTCATCGGGGGAAGTCATGGAAAAACAACCATTACTGCGATGATCTTGCATGTAGTCCGCGAAAATGGGCCGGATTGTGACTATATGGTTGGAGCCCAGCTCGACGGGTTTGACGTG
>JBEKQA010000207.1:0-6130 GCA_049520195.1 Bacteroidales bacterium | reverse complement strand
GGTGAACGGGTATAAAGCCGTTCTCACGGCTGCCAACACCCTGCCTAAATTCTTCCCGATGTTTATGACCGCTGCCGGTACAATCACCCCGGCAAAGATCCTGATCCTTGGAGCCGGTGTGGCAGGTCTTCAGGCACTTGCTACCAGTAGAAAACTTGGCGGTGTGGTTGAAGTCTTTGATGTCAGGGCTGCTGTGAAGGAGGAAGTTGTAGGGCTTGGCGGTAAATTTGTTGATGTGGAAGGTGCCCGCGATGATAAAGCCGCCGGCGGTTATGCAGTCGAACAGACTGAGGAATTTAAGCTCAGGCAGGCCCAGGCTGTTCATGAGCATGCGATCAAATCCGACATCATCATCTGTACTGCCCAGATACCCGGAAAGAAAGCTCCTGTCCTCATTAAAAAAGAGACTGTTGAAGCAATGAAGCCAGGCTCGGTAATCATAGATATTGCATCCTCCACCAAGCAAGATGTTCGGAAAGAACGTTCTCAATTTCCTCAAGCTCATGATCTCGAAAGATGGTTTCAAGATCAACTGGGAAGATGACATTGTGAAAGGAACTTGTGTCACCCATAATAATGAAATCATAAATGAACGGGTAAAAGCCCTCATCCAAAACTAAAAACTTATCCAAATGACTGATGTATTAAGATTTTTCATGCTTTACAGGGAAGCGATCTTTGTTATCATTCTCTCCATTTTCCTTGGGATCGAGGTAATATCCCATGTTCCTTCTGTTCTGCACACCCCGTTGATGTCGGGCGCCAATGCGATTCACGGAGTCGTGATCATCGGTGCAATCATCGTCATGGGGCACGCACATGACCTTTTACCCATGATTCTGGGATTTATTGCGGTAGTGCTTGGCACTTTGAATGTTGTCGGTGGCTTTGTCGTTACTGACCGCATGCTTGAAATGTTCAAAAAGAAGAAATCCAACAAATAATAAAGGCTATGGATACTATAACTACATTACTAAAAAGCATTTTCTATTCAGACTATATTTCTATCCTTGAGATTTCCTATTTGCTTGCTTCGGTCCTTTTCATTCTCGGCCTTAAGAAGCTCAGCCATCCGGATACGGCCCGCAATGGGAATCTTTGGGCAGCGGCTGGTATGACACTGGCAATTCTTTGTACCATCCTGTTTCAAAAATCAGAAGTAGCAGAAGGTCAGTTCGAGGGAATTCATAATATCCCGTTTATCCTTATAGCATTGGTAATAGGTTCCTTTGTAGGCTGGTTCGCAGCCAAGAAGGTCAAGATGACGGCAATGCCTCAGATGGTCTCTCTCTTTAACGGAATGGGTGGCGCTTGTGCAGCCCTGATCTCCATGATGGAGTTTCCCAAGATGCAGACCGCCTTATCGGCCACTGCCGCTACGAATATGCTTAACGGCGAGTCACTGGCAATCCTGCTGGGACTTATGATCGGAGGCGTATCTTTTGCAGGCAGTATGATCGCTTTCGGAAAACTAGATGAAAGGATCGGAGATATTAAGAGTCCCATTCTCAGGTATATCAATCTCTGTTTCCTGGTCCTTCTTCTTGCATTTGTGGTATTTATCATGTTCCAGGCACCTGTAGCAGGTGAATCCTGGATGATCTATGTTCTTGCTCTGTTGGCACTGGTTTATGGAGTCACCTTCGTGATGCCGATTGGTGGGGCCGACATGCCTGTAGTCATCTCTCTATTGAACTCATTCACGGGGGTTGCTGCAGCTATGGGAGGATTTCTCTATCATAACCAGGCCATGCTCACCGGTGGTATCCTCGTAGGATCATCAGGCACTATCCTGACCATCCTCATGTGCAAGGCCATGAACCGTTCCCTGCTGAACGTGATCATCGGTGCTTTTGGTGGCAGTTCTGCCGCCGGTCCGCAATCAGGTGACCAGACTGTAAAGGAGATCACCCTGAGCGATACAGCTATCTTACTGAGCTATTCACAGAAGGTATTCATCATTCCAGGATACGGTCTTGCCGTTGCCCAGGCACAGCACCTGTGCCATGAACTCGATACTCTTCTCTCATCAAAAGGCGTTGTCGTTAAATATGGTATTCACCCGGTTGCCGGCAGAATGCCTGGACATATGAATGTCCTCCTTGCAGAAGCAGATGTCCCCTATGAGAATTTAATGGAAATGGAAGATGCCAACAACGAGATGGGCAACACGGATGTTGCCATTGTAGTTGGAGCAAACGATGTTGTAAACCCTGCAGCAGAAGATGATCCTTCCAGCCCTATCGCCGGGATGCCGGTGATTCAGGTTTGGAATGCAAAGAATGTTATCGTAATGAAGAGAAGTATGGCTAAAGGTTATGCAGCCATAGAAAACAAGTTGTTTTACCATCCCAAGACGAGGATGCTCTTTGGCGATGCTAAAGCGACGATGCAAAAACTGATAACAGAAATAAAGAGTCTCTAAAACAAAAGAAGGTGTCTCACTTTTAAGACACCTTCCTTTTGAGTATACCCTGAGCGAACCTAAGGCGAAGGAAGAGCGAACAATGCCTATAGAAAGTCTATAGAAACGGTGTAAGTTTTTAAGGTTAAATGCTAATTTTCAGCTTATTAGAAAAATCAATTTTTATTAAAAGCACCTTAATTCATTCAACAGCAATATATTAATATCTATCTTTTTGATCATAAAGAGGAGAAAGCAGTCAGAGTACTTAGCTTAAAAAAAAGAAGCCGTCATAAAAGGACGGCTTCTTTTTTTATCAAATCGAAAGACTACTTCTTGCCTTTTTTAACTTCTTTCTTAACTTCCTTAGCTTTCTTTGCAGGCTTGATCAGTTTCTTTGCGATTGAATCCTGATGTGCGATTGAATCTGCTTTTCTCTTTTCTTCCTGAACTTTTGCGATCGAGTCAGCAATTCTTTGTTGCTCGGCCTGCACCATAGCTAATGAATCAGCAACTCTGATAGAGTCAGCAATTCTTTTTTCTTCGAGTTCTTTTGCGCTTGGGCCGCAGCTATACATGAAAGCTACTGCACCGATAATTAATAATGTTGCGAGTTTTTTCATCTGTTCATTGATTTAAAATTCAGCGCAAATATACTTTAATTAGTGGGCCGTTTCAAATAATTTAATTTTTTTTTTTAACATATTTTAACATTTGGCACATAATGTTCATTATCAACAAGATAAATGTTTGAATAAAGAGAACACAAGCATTAAGGTTCTGATCATTCAGAGGATAAGGGTCTTTGTCCTAAAAACTGAAAAGACAAATCATTCAATTGTATTGCAGAACCTTTAATTATTGTAACTTTGATCTAAAATCAAAGGTAAATAACGATGATTATCCCCCTTGCTGAACAGTTGCGTCCTTCATCCCTGGATGAATATATCGGGCAGGAACACCTTGTCGGTAAGGAAGCCATTCTATACAAGGCGATAGAATCGGGGAACGTTCCTTCAATGATCCTGTGGGGCCCGCCAGGTGTTGGGAAAACAACGCTTGCCTATATTATATCACAACAGCTCAAACGGTCTTTCTTCACTCTCAGCGCCGTCAGTTCAGGAGTTAAAGAGGTAAGGGATGTGATCCAAAAGGCAAGGGAAAGCGGTGAAAGCCCATTTCTATTCATCGACGAGATCCACCGATTCAGTAAATCTCAGCAGGATGCATTACTTGGCGCAGTCGAAAAAGGAATCGTCACATTCATAGGCGCAACAACGGAAAATCCTTCATTTGAAGTAATATCTCCTCTCCTTTCGCGCTGCCAGATCTATATCCTGAAAACCCTCGAAGAGGCTCACCTGATGAGGCTTCTTGAACTTGGCAAAGAAAGACTGGAAAAGAATCTGGGGCTCACGATCAGGATTGAAGAAACAGAGGCGTTGATGCGGATCTCGGGTGGCGATGCAAGGAAGCTGTTCAATGCACTGGAGCTCATTGTAACAACCGAGAGTAAAAAATCAAAGGAGATCAGGATCACCAATGAATCAACTGTCAAGATTATACAGCAAAACCTGGCTATGTATGATAAAGGCGGTGAGATGCATTATGATGTGATCTCAGCATTTATCAAGTCTTTGAGGGGAAGTGATCCGAATGCTGCAGTATATTGGCTGGCCCGGATGGTAGAATCGGGTGAGGATCCGCTGTTTATCGCCAGGCGCATGCTTATCCTCGCATCAGAGGACATTGGAAATGCGAACCCTAATGCACTCCTGCTAGCCAATTCATGCTTCCAGGCAGCTAATGTTATAGGCTATCCTGAATGTGAGCTTATCCTTTCGCAAACCGCTATCTACCTGGCCTGTTCTGTCAAAAGCAATGCTTCCTATATGGCGCTTCTTGGTGCCAAAAGAGCATTCAAAGAAAAGGGAGATCTTCCGGTACCTTTGCATATCCGCAATGCGCCTACCAAGCTGATGAAGAATATCGGCTATGGTAAAGATTACAAGTATGCCCATGACTTTGAGAATAATTTTGTGGATCTGGAGTTCCTGCCGGAAAATATCTCAGGATCAAAGTTCTATGACCCCCAGGATAATGCCCGCGAAAATGAGCTAAGGGCACGATTAAAATTTTTATGGAAGAAGAAATATGGTTATTAGGCAGCGTGACAAACAAAAAGTAAGTCATGAGTCGACCTTTATAAATGTCTGTAACATAATGAAAAACAATAAATACCATTAATCATGATCCCGGATATACCAAAGTTGAGCCACACAGCAAAGGGTAATTTCTTCCTGATTGCCGGCCCTTGTGTGGTGGAAGATGAGAAAATGCCGATGGAGATTGCCGAGAGAATTTTCAGGATCACAGAAGCTCTTGAGATCCCTTTCATTTTCAAAGCATCTTACAAGAAAGCCAACCGGTCAAGGGTTGATTCCTTCTCCGGTATCGGAGATAAGAAAGCCCTTGAGGCGATAAGAAAAGTGGGAGAAAATCTCAAGATCCCGACCCTGACCGACATTCATACCGAAGAAGAAGCTGTCCGTGCTGCTTTGTATGTAGATGTCCTCCAGATCCCTGCTTTCCTTTGCAGGCAGACAGAATTGCTGATCGCTGCAGGAAAGACCGAGAAGGTCATAAATATCAAGAAGGGACAGTTTGCCTCTGCTGCTTCAATGAAATATGCTATTGATAAGATCAACTACACTGGAAATAAAAAAGTGTTCCTGACTGAAAGAGGAACTACATTCGGGTACCAGGACCTCGTGGTCGACTTCAGGAACATCCCTGAGATGCAGCGCCTGAATGTACCGGTCGTTATGGACATCACACATTCTCTGCAACAGCCCAACCAATCATCCGGAATCACAGGCGGACATCCCGAGCTGATCGAAACCATCGCCAAGGCAGCTATCGCCTGCGGAGCCGATGGTATCTTCCTCGAAACGCACCCACATCCTTCGGCTGCAAAATCAGACGGGGGCAATATGCTAAAGCTTGATCTGCTGGAAGGACTGCTTAAAAAACTGGTAAGAATACGGAAAGCACTCTGATTATTCGATCGACATGCCTTTAATGCCTCCGGTCTCCTTGTAGAATTGAACTTTCCATTTGTTGCTCGGGAGGAAAGAAACGATGCCCAACTGGCTTACAAGGCATTGCGTTTCCTGGGTCATACTATCATCAACCCTTACGGTCACCCTGGCCAGTTCAGGGATCCTGTAATAGAATCCATGAACTTTATTTTTGTCGTTCTGCCTTTTCAGGTAGTTTGCAACTGAACTTGTTGTTCCTGACCGCTGAACCTTAATGGTGACAATCCTGCCACCGGGTTCATCAAGCTCCATCATCCCTTTGGATTTCATGTACTTGAATATAGGTACTTCTGCATTAACCTGGTTGGGATTAGGAGTATAATAGAAGGAGAAGGTAAGTGTTTTATGAATGCTGATACCGGTAAAAAGTTTCATATATTCCTCTTCCATCTGTTTTAGCTGAAGATCCATGTACTCCAGGGTTTCCTTATTGTAACTTACTTCCTGGAATCCACTGATAAGATTGAATCTGTTATCCTTGATCTTCTCGATATAATCCGAGGCTTCCTTCGCTTTCTGTTCCGGCAATTTCTCAACAATGGTTCTTTTCAGGTACTGCCGTTCCAGTGTCATCGTGTCAATATTTACCTTGCGAATAATTGTATCCACCTTTTCAAAGAAGTTC
>JBEKQA010000206.1:0-5680 GCA_049520195.1 Bacteroidales bacterium | reverse complement strand
CTGCTCTTCAGTGAATCATCCATTGAGATCAACGGAACTTTGGTAATTACCACATTTGCACGTCTTACACCCACATAGAGTGAAGACCACCAACGATCAAGACCATCTGAGGTGGAGGTGATCCCAAAATAATCATAGGGACCCACTGTACTTTGCTGATCGGTAGGATTACTTCCTTTTCTTGCATCATCCGACATGATATCCAGGATTGGGTATCCTCCGGAGTTGTAATACCAATCCCTTACTTGTGCATATACAGCATTGGTAGCAAGGAGTGCATCTGAGGCACTGGTTGGGAATTGATCTTCAGTAAGTAAACCCTGTGGATCCTTCTGAAGAAACTTTTTACATCCAGGTGTAACCAGGAAAAGAACCAATGCAGACAATATGATAAGGATTCTTGATGGTTTCATGGGTCAGAAATTTAAATTTAATCCTATTGAATAAACAGAAGTAATTGGATAAGCGCCATAATCAACGCCATTACTCAAGACACTCGAACTACCTATTTCAGGAGTGTATCCGGTATATTTTGTCCATGTAAAAAGGTTATCACCCTTGAGATATATCCTCAACTTCTGAATATATGCTTTCTTTGTAATCTTATTAGGTAGTGTGTATCCTATAACCAAGTCACGGATCCTCATAAAAGAGCCATCCTGAACGAAATAATCAGAAGGAAGATAATTATCCCCACCTGAGGTTGCCCTAGGTTCGGTATAGCTTGTCCCTGGTCCTGTCCATGCCCCCAGCACTCTGCTCTCGTAGTTGTATTGATCAGGACGAACAATTGCTTTGGCATTGAAGATTTTATTTCCTGTCTGTCCCTGGATATCAATAGCAAGATCAACTCCCATATACTCGAAGTTAATGGAACATCCGAAAATAAATTTCGGTATGGGTGAACCAAGATAAGTCCGGTCACGGTTATCAATTTTTCCGTCCCCGTTCACATCTACAAATTTTAAATCACCCGGAACAGCGTCTGACAAATGTGGAGAAGCATTAATTTCCGCTTGTGATTGAAATACCCCATTGGTCTTGTAACCATAGAAGGCACCGATCGGTAATCCAACTCTGGAAGCGGTAACCGGTAGTCCATTGCCGAGATAACCGCCATAAAGCACTGTGTCTGATCCACTTATCCCACCAATGCTGAGTACCTTGTTAGCAATTGTGGTTCCATTGACACTAACGCCATATTTAAACTTACCGACCTGGTCCCTCCAGCTAAGGCTGCCTTCAAATCCCCTGTTCTGAACTTTAGCAGCATTAAAATACTCCGTTGTTCCTAGACCGTTCCCGAAATATGCAGGGATAGTCAACGGCACGAGGATACCATAAGTTTCCTTGTCATAATAATCAAATTCAGCAGTCAGCCTGTCCTTGAAAAAACCGGCTTCAAGCCCCACGTCCACCTGTGAAGTAGTTTCCCACTTGAGGTTATTATTCCCTATTGCACCATAGGATGCGCCCGGTATGGCAGCAGGATTTATCCCAAGTACGCTCACAATGCTATTATCGACGAGTGAATACCGGCTCAGATATGGAATTTTATCATTCCCAAGAATACCCCAGCTTCCTCTCAGCTTAAGTTTGGATAGCCATTTAATCTTGCTCATGAATTTCTCTTCAGAAAGATTCCATGCTAATGCGGCCGAGGGGAAATCACCCCAGCGGTTTGAAGTGCTGAACTTGGAGGAACCATCGCGCCTGTATGTAAGAGTTATGACATACTTTTTAAAAAGAGTATAGTTGACCCTGATGAGATAAGAAATCATTGAAAAATACTTGCTCGCATCAACACCGTCTTGTATCTTAGAAACATTATTGATATTATTTGATGGATCTACAATGTAATTTGGTTGAATGTACCAAAAGTTCGAGTTATCCCTGATGATATTCTGCCCGGTCAGGCTGACTATTTCATTGGTTTCGTTCTCCATTGTATAACCAGCTACAACATCAAGATATTGTTTCCCAAAATCCTTCTTATATGAAATTGTATTTTCCCAAAGCCAATCGAGATAATCAGTATAAGCCTTGGTGAGAGCGCTGAACAGATTGTATTGGGTTGGAGATACTGTAAACGCAGGAGTAAAATTAACTCCCTGTATGTATTGAGCATCGATCCCGTAACTTGACCTGACCACAAAATTCTTCAGGAAGGTCACTTCTCCGAAAATATTCCCAGTTGCCCTGATCCCTTTGTTTGTATTATTTGAATATGCCAGGTCGGCCAGTGGGTTTCCCACACCAGGAACCGGATTATAATAGCCCACTGAATTATAAGGTTGGATTGTAGGCAGCGCTCTGTATGCTTCGTAAGTTACATCCGGGGCGACCTGCTGGCTGAACGGGGTAACGGTAATATTGTTTCCTAATTTTATATCTTTGGTCAGTTCATAAGTATTATCAATCTTAAGGTTGAATCTCCGGTAATAAGATTTGTCAATAATTCCTTCCTGGTCAAAATAACCAACACCAACATAATATTGAGATGTTTTGCCGGCTCCGCTGACTGAGCCCTCAAAATTATACATGGGTGCAAGATGAAAGATCAATTTCTGCCAATCGGTATTTGGCACAGCATCAATATTATTATAGGATCCGGGACTAATCTCATTCATGACGGTAGCAAATTGCTTTCCATTCAACATATTGATTTCACGGGCAACTTTTTGCCAGCCGGTTTCTGCATTAACTGTAAATGTGGTCTTTCCTTCTTCTGCTTTCCCTGATTTAGTGGTAATCATAATTACCCCGTTAGCCCCCCTGTTACCGTAAATGGCTGTGGCCGAAGCATCTTTTAATACGGTCATCGATTCGATGTCGGAACTGTTCAGGTAAGAAATATCGTTAAGAATCACACCATCCACAACATATATCGGGGATGCATCATTTAAGGTCCCGATACCCCTGATAAGGACTACAGGTGCTTCACCCGGAGTTCCTGATGACTGCATAACCTGCACTCCAGCCACTTTTCCTTCAAGGCTTTCCATAGGGTTGATAGCGGTTATCTTCGTTAGCTCATCTGTTTTTATCGTTGAAACAGAACCGGTAAGATCACTCTTTCGCAAGGTTCCATATCCCACTACGACTACTTCGGCAAGCGTTGTCTTTGCAAGGCCCAAAGTAACATCCACAATATTCTGAGGACCTAGTTCAATTTCCTGGGTGGCATAGCCAATAAAAGAAAAGATAAGTACCACTTTCCCCTCCGGTACCTTGATGGTGTATTTTCCGTTAATATCAGTTACTACACCCTCTGTTGTCCCCTTTATCTGAACTGTCGCCCCCGGCAGCGTTTCTTTTGTATCAGATGCTGATATCGTTCCTGTAATTGTCCGGACCTGTGCATAGGATACTGTCATCATTAAAAAAAAGATGCCAAGTAATAAAAATGCTTTCAGGTTCCCTTTCTTTTCATGTGTAGATTTGTTCTGCATAGATGTGTTTCATTTATTGACAATTTTTAATCTTTCCTTTTACTGACGTATATAGTAAACAAATTTAATTCTCGCTATATCTTCAGACAAGCATGGTTATACGCTAATTCCAAGCGTATTCAGTGCGTTATAAACATTATTTTATAGCAGTCCAGATTAATAATCCTCTTTCAAGCAGTAAATTTAATGCCATTTCAGAGAAATTGAATAATTATTTTGCTTTTTTTTTCTGTAGGAAAGAAAATGAATATTTTCCGGGTTTAATTATAGGGTCAGGTGTTGTTATAATTATTCGGGACCTATCTGATAAAAGGTTGTATATTTGAAGTGTTAACTGATGTTAAAATCCATTGTATGGTGAAGAAAAAGGTTTTGGTAACAGGCGGAGCCGGTTTTCTTGGGTCACATCTTTGTGAGCGGCTTCTGAAGGATGGTAACGAAGTGGTTTGTCTCGATAATTATTTTACCGGGCAGAAACAAAATATCATCTCCCTTCTAAACAATCCTTATTTCGAGCTTATAAGGCATGATGTTACTATGCCATTTTTTATTGAAGTGGATGAAATCTATAACCTGGCATGCCCCGCATCTCCTATTCATTACCAGTACAATGCGATCAAAACAGTGAAAACCTCTGTGATGGGTGCAATAAACATGCTGGGACTTGCCAAAAGGATAAAGGCAAAAATTCTACAGGCTTCAACAAGCGAGGTATATGGTGATCCAAATGTTCATCCTCAGCCGGAAACCTACTGGGGACATGTGAATCCTATTGGGCCAAGAGCTTGTTATGATGAAGGCAAACGTGCTGCCGAAACCTTGTTTATCAATTATCATAAGCAAAATAATGTTCGTATCAAGATTGTCAGGATCTTCAACACCTATGGACCTAGGATGCATCCCAGCGATGGCCGGGTTGTTTCTAATTTTATAGTCCAGGCGCTCAAAGGAGAAGAGATCACGATTTATGGCGATGGCACTCAGACGCGCAGCTTTCAGTATGTTGATGACTTGATTGAAGGGATGATCCGCATGATGAATACCCGGGAAGAATTTACAGGCCCGGTGAATCTCGGGAACCCTGTGGAATTTACCATAATGGAACTTGCAGAAAAAGTCATCCAGATGACAAATTCCAAATCGAAAATCGTCAGGATGCCGCTTCCACCGGATGATCCGACCCAACGTCAACCGGATATCAGGCTGGCTAAAAGAGAATTGAACTGGGAACCAAAAATACCATTGGAAGAAGGTTTGAAAAAGACCATCGAATATTTCGCTTCTATTATCTGAAACATCACGAACCGGAATTAATATGATAGACAGACAAAAATTTAAAGATGCCTTTCAATACTATGATAAAGAAGCTATTCTTAGCATTATTGATCTTTTTGAAAAGGGACTTCCTGAAAGGTTTGAAAAGATCAATAAGAATATACTAGAAAATGATTTTGATGCCCTGGCCTTCAACTCACACAGTTTGAAAAGTGTTACTGCATTGTTTATGGATTCCGAACAAGCTGCCGTGCTTATTAAAATGGAGGAAATAGCGATGAGTAAAAAAAATTCAGGATTACTGGAACTTTATAAGAAAGTAAAATCCTCCACCGAAGAACTCCTTAAAGATTTAAATGTCATCCGGCAGGAGTTGACCTCTACAGATAATAAGTAAAAGAGGTAGTAAATTCTGACTATTTACAGGAATTACCACTTTCCAGCAAAATGAATCGGGAAAAGGTTCTTTTTAATCAGTTCCTCAAGTTCTTCAGGATTAAAGGGCTTTGCAAGAAAATCCTGAGCTCCCAGCTGGTAACATCTAATTCGTTCCTTGCTGCTTTCCACTCCCGACAACATAATCACCGGTGTATGCTTTGTATATCCCCTTTGCCTAAGCTTTTCAAGAAACATATATCCATCCATGATGGGCATTTGAATATCACAAATGATCAGGTCAGGGAGATTACTTTCCAACCATCGCAATGCCTCGAGACCATCATACTCACATGTGACTTTATATTTTTTTGAGAGAAAATTCTCCAGCAGGATGCAGATGCTTGGCTCATCATCTATGACGAGTATCTTATAATTCATAGGCAAATGTCAGATATATTTAGCTGGCTAAATTAATACAATTATACCTTGAATTGTACCAAAATAAATTTAAAGTACTGTTAATCTGTATAACTAATTATAAAATAATACCATAGAAGTTCATTTAAGGTTCGATC
>JBEKQA010000205.1:0-5878 GCA_049520195.1 Bacteroidales bacterium | reverse complement strand
AAGCGGAGTTCCAAGAAGAAATATCTTCTCGAGCGGTACTTTAGCCACAACGAACATGGCAGCTGCATAGAGACATGCAAGGGATACACATTCACCCGCACCCGTGGGATATCCGGGCTTGAACCGGAAAGCATTCATGGCCTCGACAGTCTCAGTTTTCCAATAGGGAATAATATCAGAATCAAATTTATCCAGGCCAAAATGTTTCCTTATATCAATATCGAAATAGTACTTATCTCCTTCATATCCAAACAGCGCATTGGATTTTTGAAGTGTGACTGGATCAATAAAATCTACAAACCTGTTAATCTCTGTTTGTTTATCAGTTAGCCCCCATGTCTCCAGATCCAGGTTGAAGCTGTAATGATCCATGATGTACTGCTTAAGCCGGTGGATCTTTTTCAGGGGACCCATCTTATCAATCCCCGCAAACCACTCGTCTTCTTTCCATTTCCATAACGCCGGCGACATGATGTTTGCAAGAACCAGTGCATAAAGCAGTTCCGGGAATATAAAGATCTCCATGTCTGACAATGTAAAGGCTGAGGAGTATTTTTCGAGTTGTTTTTGATCCATCCTGATAAAACGGGAGTGTAGGTTTTGTCCCGGGGTGCAAAGGTAGGGAATTAGAAAATATAGCAAGTAACAGAGTGACAGTGTATTTCTCTTGCCGCTTTCTTTTACTGCCACCAGAAGAATGAAAGAACACTTCCTGCCATCACGATATTTGCTGAATATGAGCACTTTAGACAAAAATAGTGTCGAAATATGCAATACTGAAAAATTTAGATCATTGATAATCAATAACTCATACTCTGATCCTTCGACTTTTCTATAGACTTTCTATATACTTCCTATAGACTTTCTATAGGCTTCCTTCGCTCTGGGTTCGCTCAGGGTTCACTTATCCTATACTCATAAGGAAATTAAAATCTCTCATTTTCTTAGAGCAAATATCTTTTTTAATATTTTTTTTACATACTATCATACTAATATTCAAACTATTAGACAGGGGTGGATCCACCCCGTCCACTACCGCTCGCCTTTTTGATATCTTATATTTGTCGGATGATAATAAAACAAACAAATTTCGATGAGTTATGTCATTAATTATTAACACTTTGGCATGGGGTGGTGCCACTATTGCCACTACCGCCGGCCTTGCCGGTTTTGTATCTTGCATGCAGTTCTCTGTTATAAACATTAAAATTTAAACCTATGAGCAAATCAAAAAACAATCTAATCACAAAACACTACAGCGGGAAACTTGGTAATCAGATCTCCCTCCGTGACTTACGTAATTGTAGTGTCATGGCTATTCTTCCCGGAAAGTCCACTAAACGTCAATCTTCCAACCAACTTGCGTATCAGCATCTCTTCAAAAAGGCTTCACGTTACGCCAGGTCGGTATATTCTGACCCCTTTCTGATGAATATTTACGAAAGAAAAACGTCTAAAAGTCTGACGGTATATAAGTTGGCCCTTTCTGATTTTTTGAATCCTCCTCAGATTCATAAAATCGATGCTTCCGGGTATAAAGGAAAGATCGGCAATAAAATCCTGGTTGATGTCTGTAACCGCTTTGGCCTGAAACAGGTAAAAATTACTATCACAGACACCAACGGAGAATTTATCGAAGAAGGAAACTGTATTCTCGACACCTTCGGTATCTTATGGGAATATACTGTTACCTCTGAACGATCACCTCTTCCCGGTACTACAATTATTGCCACTGTCTATGATTATCCCGGACATAAAGGAGTCGGAATACTCAAACTTTAACGCAATACGAAAAGTGCACAGTACAAATTTATTACACTTTGCACATTACACTTTGCATTTGTCTTGTCACTTTGTTACTCTGTCACTTTGTTACTACCAAAATGTTTTTATTTTGCTAAAAGAATTATTTTATATAAATTTACTCCGGAAGTGGATGAGAAGAGGAAATTTAAATAGTTTGCTTCGGTTTTATGCCGATAATATTTTAAATCTATATCCAAGATTCTAACAATGAGTCAATTAAAATTCTTAATTCCTTTTCTCTTTACCTTGCTCGTTATCGATCAATGTAAGTGTCAAACCCTGTTAGGAGTGGAGTCAGGTGTGAATTGGACTTCACTCAGAAGTCCAAATGACTTGGATGAAGGTACTATCAATTTGAAAAGTTTCCCGTCCTACTATTTTTCATTTGAGATCAAAGGCAGGAAATCTAAACATATACACCTTGGAGGTGATCTTTCATTTTTCCAAAGCTATTTAAATGTTCAAGCAACAGCAAATGGTGAATTCCCTGACATTTGGAATGTCAATTTAAAATATGAGACCCTGGGTATTGCCATTTTCCCGGAACTATCATTTGGAAAAACTGTTCAGTTCTTTTTTAATTTGAGTCCTTATTTTGCATTCATCATTAAATCTGCAGAACAAGGTACAAGAGAGGAATGGAATGCAGAGCATTTTAATTACACTACCAGAAATGAGTCTGGTTCTGCCAAAGATGATTTTTTTACGTTTTCCATTGGATTTCAGGAAACTTTTGGAATTGGATATATGGTCGACCCCTGGTTGCAATTATCGATCAAAGAAACGGGGTTTCTCGGAATACTGCCTGTTTGTTATTTATCTGGCAGTTATGACACTAAAGATATCAGTCTTCTTTTTGGTGTATCATTTATTATCCCAAAACAACAAGCCAAAGAAACAGTTAAGCCTTCCAATTAAAAAAATATAAATATGAAAAAGAGCGCTTTTCTTATTGGTTTGATCTGCCTGTTTTTCACATCCGGCTTCTCCCAGAAGGCAGGTCAGACAAAATTTGATTCTTCTTTTCTGAAATCCCTGAATGATACCAGTACGATATATTCAGGGCAAACACCTCAGATAAAGTATTTTATGTTTTCAGACAAGTCATTTCACAATTTCACAAATCATGCTCCCGAACTTTCTGACAAGTGGTTTGGGAAAGGTCAGTTCTTTGGTTTACCCGGCGATTCCAGGACCTTCGACAATATGCCGTGTTTCACGCCCAGCGGAGTCTATCCTATGAATATCATCAGACCCGATTCAAGTATCCGGTACATGCTGTTAATCAAAAATTTATAATAAAAAATTATCCATGAAAAAAGCTACTGTACTCATTATAATTATGAGTTGATTGACAGTAAAGGCGTAATAATCTCAATAAGTAACCGCGGAACATGTGATGAATTCACTTTTGATCAAGGGACTATTCCCCCTGGGATCTATTTCATGAAACTATTTCTTGATAACCAGGCTATTGATACCCATAGAATGGTCATGAAACCTTAACTAGTAGGAGTTCAAAGGTCTACTAATGAATATCATCAACCCCGATACAATTATTTGTTACTTGCTGCTAATCAAAAACCTTGAGATCAATAGCGTCTGCTTAACTTTATAGTACATTCTTTGAAATACCTGGTATTGTTGGTTTGCAGAAAAAATTAACTCAGTGACGATTTGAATTGATTTCATAGTTTGGCCTAAAATACAGACTATAAATCAAGGCATTTATGTCTTCTCACAATTGACTGACTTCCTGCCACAAAGAATCTTCAACAAGTATGTTGAAGATTATCAGGGCAACTCTCGGATTCTTCACTTTACCTGTTGGAATCAGATGATGTGTATTATGTTTGGTCAGTTAGGCGGGAGAGTAAAATTGAGTGATCTCATCATAGGTTTAAAGGCTTATAGAAAAAGTCCTTTCATCTGGGGCTTGGCAGAATATTACAAAAGCAAACTTGGCAAAAGATAATTAGTGTAAAAATTGGTAAATATTTGCATCATTTGCTTACGACTTGATAGATCGAAGCCATGAAAGTTTGCTTACCAGATGAAAACTTTACAGTAGCTTTTTGCAGGCCTGCATTCACTTTTGACAGTTTACCGATTGATTTATGTTTGACCATTTTCTGGTGGGCGCCATTCAGAAAAACAAAGGCTGGTATACAGAGTATTTTTTAGCTTAAAGTTGAAGCTATTGTAAAAAGGTAAATAAATGTGGCTCATCGCAAAACCTTAAAAAAATATGCATTAGCATGTGTGAATTTTGTAACTTAAATAAAATATTATGTAACTTATTTTTGATATATGAATTTAAATTTGTACTATAATATAATAACCGCATTTAGATAATAAAAAATAATGATAAAATGTTGAATATATGTAATATATTACATATGCGTTGATAATAAATATGTTAAACGAAAAAATCATGAAAGCAATAAAAAAATCACTCATCTGTTTAATTGCTTTATTATTTGCAATATCAGCACAAGCAACACACATTACCGTTGCGCCCACTACATGCTATTTACTGGGAACAGCTGCACCATATAATACTTTGGTTGGCGGGGATACTTTATTCTTTACCACAGGTACTAAAGCATACATTAATTTAGAGAATTTTACAGGACTATCAACTGCACCAATAGTTATTATAAATCAAGGTGGAGTGGTGAACTGTGGTTTACACGGAACTTATGGAATAAAAATAGGCGGTTGCCGATATATAAAATTCACAGGAACAGGGACAGGAGATAAATACGGTTTTTGGATTCACTCTCCTGTTGGAGATGGTGTGTCAGAAGATGAGATGTCAAGTGATATTGAACTTTGTAATGTGAGAATGGATACTTTAGGTCAGGCAGGGATAAGGGCAAAGACAGACCCCGGATGTGGGGGCTATGCCTCAAGAAATTCATTCACACAGTATAACACAATAATTCACGACTGTTTAATTGAGTATACCACAGACGAAGGAATGTACATTGGAAACAGCTTCTGGAAACAGGGCGAAACAGAAGTTTGCAGTGGAGTTGATTCATCACTACTGCCAAGTAATCTTATCAACTGTCAGGTTTATAACAATATTCTAAATCATATCGGATATGATGGAATACAGCTTTCTTGTTGTGTCAGTGGTATGTCAATTCATAATAACATCATCAGATGGGATTCTCAATCACATACCTACGGACAATCAGATGGAATAATCATTGGAGGTGGTAGTGTTGGAGATTGTTATGACAACTATATTGAATATGGAAAAGGGACAGGTATTAATTATTTTGGTCAGGGTGCGGGAAGCAGAATTTTTAATAACGTAATTGCAGACGAAGGTCAAAGCGGTAGTTTGGAAGATGGTATCTATACTAATGACAACACTTTCCTTCCGAATACTGAATTGGATATAATGTTTAACACTATCATCAATCCCTCACATTGGGGGATAGACTTTGAAAGCATGAACGCTACTGCTTCTGTAATAACTGATAACTGTATCATCAATTCAACGGGAAACTATATCAACAATGGTGGTTATCCCGGAATTACAATTACAAATAACTATACAAATACGAGTCCAACTCCTGCAAACTTTACAGACACTACCTATAAAACTAACTCAGGTTCACCTTTGATTGACGCTGATAACTCAGATTACTGCAACGAGTGGAGGTAATGTGACCTCTGATGGCGGAACAGCAGTTACATCAAGAGGCGTTTGTTGGAGTGTTTCTGCTTTACCTACTATTACAAATAATCATACTACAGATGGAAGTGGAACAGGAGCATTTGTAAGTTATGTTACGGGTTTAACTGCGAATATGCTTTATTATATCAGGGCGTATGCTACTAATGCCAATGGAACTGCTTACGGTAATCAAAGAAGTTTTACTACTTTACAAAATTCTACTTTAGCAACAGTAACAACAGATACTGTCACGGCTATAACTCAGATTACTGCAACGAGTGGAGGTAATGTGACCTCTGATGGCGGAACAGCAGTTACATCAAGAGGCGTTTGTTGGAGTGTTTCTGCTTTACCTACTATTACAAATAATCATACTAC
>JBEKQA010000204.1:0-9739 GCA_049520195.1 Bacteroidales bacterium | reverse complement strand
ATATAGTGTCCTGTATTTTTCATTTCTGCTTTCGTAGTATTGCCATCATGAATTCAGAATTTATCCGACTGTGGGATGTTTTAGAGATCATGGACTCCGTTTAAGCCAATGGAAGACCAATCCGGTCAAGTGAGATATGTCACTGTAAACCGGACAACTAAAGAAGGTGGCGAGATCATCCAGTTGAAGGATGCCTATAAATGCTCGGTAAAAACGATTAAGGGAGAAGAAGTTTTTCCCGAAAAGAGACACTTCCAGGCAATTGAGAGGGTCTCAAAGGATCCGCGGCACTGGAGCAATTCGACCAGAAATATTCTTTTGCTAAACGGACAAAAGCGAAATTTACACATCCGGCTTATCATTGAACTCCTGAAGACCTCATTCCATGCAAGCATCACAGAAGCTAAAAACAAGATCACCTTCTGAATCTCCTCCTTGGTAAAGATTTCGGCGTTCCGACTCAGGTCAGAACCTTTTTTTATGATACTTAATTGGCTTTGGCTGGTTCAAAAACAATATTTTTGTCAGCAGCAATCTCAAAGAGATCAGGAAAAATTGCTGTCTTCATTCCAAAATGATGTGTCAAGATTGATCGGTTTTCTTTGCAGATACAGCCCTATATATAAAGAAAACTCAACTTTCTTTACAATCCCTTTGATTAAAAAATCTTATTAATTTTGCTTTATTTCCAATAATCTCTATTTTTGTAGATCAGTGGAAATATAAAATTATGGTGGTCAGTTATCTGGAATTCCGGAAAGCATTGTATCCACAGGGGCTTTTTTCCCTTGCCCAGGTGAACCTGCATTTCCCAGACTTCAACACCAATAACCTGCTTCACTGGCAAAAGAAGGGATATATCTCTCGGCTGAGAAGAGAGTGGTACTGCTTCAGCGAATTTACAAAAGTACAGGAGTTCAATTTCCTGGTTGCAAATAACATATACGCCCCCTCCTATGTAAGTCACCAGGAAGCGCTGCTGTTTTATGGACTGATACCTGAGCACATTGTTGATTCGACATCCATAACCACGAAAAAGACCAAGTCTTTCGAAATTCTGGGCAAAACATTCAAGTATTATTCTATTCATCCCAGGCTTTTTTTTGGGTATGAACTGAAGGAGATGACGGCAAATGGCTTTCGGCGAAATTTTCTTATCGCAGACCGGGAAAAGGCCATTCTGGACCTGCTCTACATTTTTGACTTTTACAGGACAGAAGAAGATATTTCTGAAATCCGGTTCAATGAGATTGCCCTTGAAAAGGATGTCGACTGGGAAAGGATGGAAGGATATCTCCAAAGATTTGGTCTGAAAATACTGTACAAGAAGATTCAGACTATCCGTAAAATTTATCAGGTATGATCGCATTGCACGAGATCGTCAGACAGTATCCCGAAGAACTCCGGAAGCCGGAATTTTACGATCCGATGGTTAAGGAGTATCTTCACCATCACATGCTGAAAACGCTCTTCAGCGATAAACTGGCCAACCGGATTGCTTTTATCGGAGGTACTGCCCTCAGGTATTTTTATGACCTGAAGCGGTTTTCTGAAGACATTGACCTGGATTGTTTCGACCTGTCACGGACAGATTTTATGGACATTACCGATCGCCTGCTCCGCGAACTAAAGGCTCTTGGTTTTGATGTTATTGTTGAAGACAAGAAAAGATTCGAAGAACTCAAAGCCTTCCGAAGGGTTTTCGTCTTTCCTGAACTGAAATACAAAATGGGACTGAGCCAGCAAAGAGAAGCCAAATTCTTTATTAAGGTTGAAGCCGAACCACAGAATTTTGATTATAAGCCGGAGATAAAGACCATCAATAATTTTGGAGTGACTTGCCCGGTCAGGACAATGCCTCTCAGTATCCTGTTCTCTTCAAAGATCGCTGCTGCCCTGAACCGTAAAAAGGACCGGGATTTTTATGATGTCGTTTTCCTGATCAACTTTGCAAAACCTGATTTCGGCTTCTTGGCAAAAAAATGCGGCTTCGATAAACCGGAACAATTAAAGCTTGCTTTGCTGAAAGCTGCTGCGGACCGCAAACTGAATACCCGCAAAGTATTTGATTGCGAGCACATGTTGTTCAGGAAAAGCGATGTGGAGATGATCCGGTCATTTTCAGATTATATTGAACATTTTGATTTTGATAGATTTAAAAAATGATATTGCAATTTCATGATTTGAATAAATATGTTCCAAAAGGCCCAATAGATATTTCCCTGCTTGTTAAAGCTTAGCAGTCGGTTTATAAAAATAATCATCAAACCCCAAAGTATGACTCTTGCAGAAATCCTTAGAGATTCAGATTACAAACTGACCCAGTTTAGTCTGCCAATTCAACATACCTTAGAATCAAAGATTGAATTAAGAAAAGATTCAAAAGGACGAGAAATCGCCTATGTGCTTTGTGCTGTTCGAAACAAAACAATCCAATTGAAACCGGAGGAGGTAATCAGACAACTCTTCATTCAGGTATTAATTGAACAGTATGGATATTCACCAGGTCGAATGGAACTCGAGTACGCTGTCTCTTTCGGGCGAGAGAAAAAACGTGCGGATATAGTTATTTTCGACCGGCTGAAGACAACCTCTCCTTACATTATGATAGAATTAAAAAAACCAAAATTAAAGGATGGAAAAGAGCAGCTAAAATCATATTGTAATGCGACCGGAGCACCAATTGGTATATGGAGTAATGGTGATTCTATTTCTTATTACCACCGTAAAGACCCAAATTATTTTGAAGATATTCCTGGAATTCCTAAGGCAACTGAGAAGCTGTCGGATATTCTATCTGAACGATGGACTATTGATGATTTGATTAAAAAAGACAAACTTGTAAGTGAGCGAAAGTCACTTAAAGACCTGATTTTGGAAATGGAAGATGAAGTACTTGCAAATGCAGGTGTTGATGTTTTTGAGGAATTATTCAAACTAATATTTACCAAGTTATATGATGAAATGGAATCCGGTCGTGACCGAACGCGCCATCTTGAATTTAGAAACTATGGTGATACGGAAACGGAATTAAAAGAAAGAATAAGTGGCCTGTTCAATAAAGCAAAAAAGAAATGGACTGGTGTATTTTCAGAGGATTCAAAGATTGAACTTACAGTCTCACATCTTGCCGTCTGTGTTTCCTCTTTACAGGATGTAAAACTGTTTAATTCAAACCTTGATGTTGTGGACGATGCATTCGAATATCTGATCAACAAAAGTAGTAAAGGAGAGAAAGGGCAATATTTCACTCCCCGATACGTAATCGACATGTGTGTTCGCATGCTTAACCCCAAGGAGTCAGAGACAATGATTGATACGGCCTCAGGAAGTTGCGGATTTCCAGTACACACCATGTTTTATGTTTGGCGAAGAATTTATGAGGAGCTTGGATTACCACTCAGAGATCTTTTTACATCCGAACACAAGCCTGCTCGCTGTACAGATTACGTTCAGCAGAAAGTTTTTGCTATCGATTTTGATGAGAAAACAGTACGTGTTGCTCGAACCCTTAACCTGATTGCCGGAGATGGTCAATCCAACGTTCTTCACCTCAATACTCTTGATTGGGAACGTTGGGACGAAAAATTGAATGACGACGATTGGAAAGATACATATTATGAAGGATGGAAAAAGCTCAAACAATTCAGGACCGATAAAAACAGCAACCGCGATTTTGAATTTGATATCCTAATGGCAAATCCCCCATTTGCAGGTGATATAAAAGAAAGCCGAATACTTTCAAAATATGAATTGGCAAGATCAATATTTCTACAAAAGCTAAAATCAGAAAATTTAGTCAACCTAAAACCAATCGATTGTGCCGACAGGGAGCCAACATTTCCTGAGTTCCTCGGAATTTATAATGAACAGATCATCAAGCTTGCTGACGGAACCATTCGCAAAGTTCAGGTTCAAAGCTCGAGCAAAATGGGGAGAGATATTTTATTTATTGAACGCAATCTTAATTTTCTCAAGCCCGGCGGGCGTATGGCCATTGTATTACCGCAAGGGAGATTTAACAATTCATCTGACAAATATATTAGGGATTATATTGCATATCATTGCCGAATACTTGCGGTAGTTGGTTTGCATGGAAATGTTTTTAAACCACATACAGGAACCAAGACCAGTGTCTTATTCGTTCAAAAATGGGACGAGAAATTGTGTCCTAAGGTGGACGATTATCCCATTTTCTTTGCTACTATGCAGGAACCAAGTAAGGATACAAGTGGAGATAAAATTTATATTCGGAAAAAAGACAAACCGGATTTATATAGAGTTAAACCTGATGGGCAAGATACAGAACAAGGGCAACTCAATTTTCAAGACAGTCTTATTCATTATGTATCCACACCTAAAGACCTGGATGAATTTCTGCTGGATTCGCATGAACACCTGATCGTGAAGCATGATTTATTTAATCATGAAGGATTAACTCAAGATGGTATTGCGGAAGCCTTTGCAGAGTTTGCCCGTAAAGAACATCTAAGTTTTTTTTAGATCGCCCTTTCAACGAGACAAAATTTAAAAATTTGTTGAAAGGGCAAAAAATTGTGAATGTGCTGATTAGTGAATCATTAAGAACTGCAGATTTCAGATTAGAAGCTGAATTTTACAATGCAGATAGACTTAATTCATTTAATTTCTTTCTTGGCGAAGAAATTCTGGAAATGGCTCAATATAATTCAGCTTATGGTTTAAACAATGAAGGAATAGGATATCCGATACTAAGAATGAATGAATTTGAAGGAATCTTTACTGGAGTTCCTAAAATGTTCTTTGATAAAATTTCGAAGGATAAATTTGAAGAATTGAAATTAAAAAAGAATGATATTCTTATATGTCGAACAAATGGAAATCCAAAATTGATCGGGAAATCTGCTATAGTGCCTCAAGATTCTCCTTTTATTTATGAATCGCATCTCTTTAAAATTAGGGTAAATGAAAAGTTAACAAATGCTGCAACTGTTATCACTTTTTTAAATACAAAATACGGAAGAAGAGAAATCGATAAATTTTCCATGGTTGGTAATCAAGCTAATTTTAGTATTGCTAAATTCAAGGAGCTCAGAATTCCAAAATTTAGTAATGCTTTGAGTCTTGTTATCGAAAAAACAATCTCTCTTTCTTTTAGCTTATTGAACGAATCCAGAGAGAATTACGCAAAAGCTGAAGCACTATTACTCAAAACCCTTGGATTAGAATCCTTCCAAAGAAGTACGGACTCAATAAATATAAAAGGTTTTCGGGAATCATTTGTAACAACTGGACGATTGGATGCTGAGTATTATCAAAAGAAATTTGAACAAATCATCGAGCACATCGAATCTCAACATCATTCAAGATTAAGTGAAATTGTGACAATTAATAAATCAATTGAACCAGGTTCAGAATCATATTCAAAAACAGGATTACCGTTTCTACGCGTTTCTGATTATGACAAATTCGGTATTTCCCGACCTGAGAAATATTTATCTGATAGATATTGTGAGGAAAATAGAGAATCTTTAGAAATACTTAAACCTAAAGCTGAAACTATTTTGTTTTCTAAAGATGGAAGCGTTGGCATTGCATATATGCTTGTAAAGGCCGAAGAAATGATAACTTCTGGAGCTATCTTACATCTTAGAGTTAAAAGCAAAAATGAAGTGTAAGTAAAATCGAAGATGTTTTAATTCCTATCATCGAATATGAACAGCAACAAGAGATTACTGTGCTTATTAATGAAAGTTTCAAACTCAAAAAGAGATCTGAAGAATTAGTAGATTTAGCAAAAGGAATGGTCGAAGAATCTATTGAAAAGGGTGAAGAAAAAGGTATATCATTAAGTAAATCAATTTTAAAATAGATGGCAGGAAAAATCAATAATTTTAGTGATAACGTCCCAAGATGGTTATCAATTGCAGAATTAAGAATTGATTATTATACACAGTTTATTAAATCTTGGATACCATTTAATGCTTGGTATATGGTAAGTTATTATGATGAAGACTTAGGTAGGAAAACGGACCGTAATATAATTGACCATATAAAGAAAAATTCTAATCTTTTTAAAGACAGAATCATTAACTTATTGAATGGAAATGATAATACATCCAATAAATTTAAATTTTCGCTTGGTCAGTTACATCTCCAATTAGAAGCACATTCGGTTCCCTCGCACGATTCAAAGCTTTCTTTTGCATCAATTTGCATTGCAAAAAATCAGACTCCCCAACATTCGATTCCTTACAGAAATTTCCTATATCGAGTTTCTTATAATATTCATGCGCCAAAAACTACAAAAAGACTTGTTTGTGAAATTATCGAAACAAAAAAAACTAATGCAACAATCTATTGGGATGATTTTTATGATTGGTCTTTATCCGATTTCCTTAACAGTCCTAAATATAAAGCATTAACTAAAGAACGTCGAGAGAAATTGAGGTTATGTTTTGAACAAGTTAATCCTGACAGACCTGAAAATATTATCTTGGCCCCAGTGCGAGATAGGTCCGGAAAGTTCCAAGCGCCAAAGAATAGTATTACTATCGACAATGAATCTAATATATATGTTACAGATGATATAGAACTAGTCAGTAAAGTATTAATTGAAATTCTATACCGCCTCAGATGTGCTTTATTTCATGGTGAAATAAATCCGACAGAAACAAATCAGGAAATATATAAGCATGCTTATGACATTCAAAAAATAATAATACAAGAATTGAAATAATATGGGACATATTGCTAATAAGATAGATGCAACAGATAGAAAACTTTCTGATGTTTTCACAAATAACCGGTACAAGATTGATTCATTTCAGAGGGAATATCGCTGGCAAAGAAAACATATAGAAGCAATGATAAGCGATTTGGTCTTAAGCTTTGAGAAAAGTTTCAGGAAGGGCCATACTATTGAGGATTGCGCTCATTATGATTGCTATTATATGGGACCTATTGTTTTATGCCAGGATAAAGCTGAATTATCAATAGTAGATGGTCAGCAGCGTCTCACCTCCTTTATCCTCTTATTCATTTTCCTTAACCATGTAAAAAATAGAATAGAATCAACTGATGAAGTGATCATGAGGGATTTACTCTCATTTTTATATGTTACAAAAGGTGGGAAAAGAACTCTTGTCCTTAATGTTGAAGCAAGGAAAAAAGTAATAGAAAGATTGATTCAAGATCCTGAATCAGTTATTAATGAAACTGAGATTGAAGATCTTGACACTGATTTATCAGAGAATGAAGACAAGTCATCTTTGACAAAGGATGAATCAATTCCCAACATCATTGCACGTTATGAAGACATAACTAAATCATTCCCTGAAGATTATTTATCTGCCGAAATCCTACCTCTTTTCATTGAGTGGTTGATGGAAAAAGTGGTTTTGGTCGAGATAAAGGCTTTTAATTTGGAGAATGCATATACAATTTTCGAGACGATGAATGATAGGGGCTTAACGCTGACACCCACTGAAATACTGAAAGCTTACCTGTTATCAAAGATAGAGGATGAAAAGAAGAGTGATGAAATGAACGAATTCTGGCGCAACAGAATTTTTGAAATAAAAACTCAAATTGGCATTGATTCAGATTTAGAGTTCTTCAGAGCCTGGCTTAGAGCTAAATACGCTGAGACAAAGCGTGCTACAAAACCAGGAGCTGAAAACGAGGATTTTGAATTAATTGGCACAAATTTTCATACCTGGGTAAAGAACAATTTGGGAAATAAAGTACTCAAGAAACCAAACGATTATTATTTATTCATCCGTTCAGATTTTGATTTCTTTTCTAACCTTTTCAAGCTTATTAATCGTTACAAGAATAGTTTCAATGAAGGTTTTGAGACTAATTATATCTCCAGTTTTTATACCATCGCAGAATCCTTATCTTTTCCTTTATATTTTGCAACCATTTCTAAGATCGATGAAGAACAGATTATTGAAGACAAAATTAAGTTAGTCTGTGAATTTATCGACGTATTTGTCAACATTAGAATGATACTTGGGCGACCGGTAACTCAAAGTTCTATTAGGAACTCCTTCTATGATTTAATAAAAGGAATTCGAAATACCAACATCAATCAGTTAAAGGAAAAATTATCCCAGGAGTTGGCAAAATCTGAAACAAAGCCGGCTTCTCCTTTTACAATCCTTCACAGGATGGACAATTGGGGTTATTATCATTACTTTTTGGCCAGGATATGGTATTACCTGAAAGAGGATAAATCAGGAGATTTCTCTGAGTTACTGAGAAGCAGAAGACAATCATCATTAGTATTAATTAGGATGTTTACTGAAGAAGATATCCCTGAGAATATGTCAGAGATAACATGGGAAAAACATATTAATTCAGTTGCAGGTCACTGCCTTATCAGACGAAATGAACTTGAACAGATAAATTCTATGCAACCCAATGATCGGATTTGTCATTTACTTGCAAAAGACTATTTGCCTGAAATGCTAGGATTTAATTTGCAAGACGATGATATTGCTGAGTTCATTATGCAGAGAGATCAACGTCTCAGGGAGTGTATAAACCAGATTTGGACATTTCCTGATTAACAATTCTGAGATTTCAAGACTTTGGGTTCACATATTTCATGCAATAAAATGTAATAACTCACACTTATTCGTGCGATATTTTGTATATTTGCACAAAATCAACGTATGGAACGGTTCGCATTAGCATCTCTTTCCAAATGGAAAAAGTCAAAGAACAGAAAGCCTTTGATCATCCAGGGTGCCCGTCAGGTAGGCAAAACCTGGCTCATGAAGGAGTTTGGACGAAGGGAATATAAGCAGGTCGCTTACATTAACTTCGAGTCTTCAGATTCCCTGAAAGCAATCTTCCAGGAAAATTTTGATGTCACCCGTTTGATCACCGCCTTTCAGATAGAGACCGGGATCCGGATACGACCCGAAAACACCCTGCTCATTCTTGATGAGATCCAGGAAGCAGAAAGGGGGATCACTTCCCTGAAATATTTCTACGAGAATGCTCCGAAGTATCATATCATGGCTGCTGGTTCATTGCTCGGCATCACCCTGCATCAAAAGACTTCCTTTCCGGTGGGTAAAGTGGATTTTCTGAACCTCTACCCTATGTCTTTCAATGAATTTTTATTGGCACTCGGCCAGGACCAGCTTTATGAACTGCTTAAGAGCAATGACTGGCCGATGATCACGAGCTTTAAAACAAAACTTATAGGCCATCTCCGTCATTACTATTTCATAGGGGGAATGCCCGAGGTTGTAAGCTCTTTCCTCAGTGAAAATGATTTCGATAAGGTCATGTCCATCCAGAAAAGCATTTTATCATCCTATGACCATGATTTCTCAAAACATGCACCGGCAGAAATCGTTCCCCGTATAAAAATGTTGTGGCAATCCATTCCTTCCCAGCTATCAAAAGAGAATAAGAAATTCATCTACGGGGTGGTTAAACAAGGTGGTAGGGCAAAGGAGTTCGAGTTAGCCTTAGCCTGGCTGACAGATTGCGGACTGGTGCACAAAATTCAGCGCATTTCGAAACCAGCCATTCCATTGGTTGCTTACCAGGATAATTCGGCCTTCAAACTGTTTATCCTTGATGTCGGGCTGTTGTCGGCCATGGGCGGCCTTACCAAACAAACCATTCTCCAGGGAAATTCCATCTTCAGTGAATTTAAAGGAGCCTTGGCAGAGCAATTTGTCCTGCAGCACTTTAAGACAAGGCTGGATGACAAGGTGTTCTACTGGTCGTCAGA
>JBEKQA010000203.1:0-5805 GCA_049520195.1 Bacteroidales bacterium | reverse complement strand
TCTCCTGGGATATATTTTCTAAAGATCACGCTTCCCAACGCTGTTTCGACCACCAAACTTATTAAACGATAGCCGGATGGAAAGCATTCTCAGTGAAAATACAATTCTTGAGTCAAGGCTGCCGGAGTTGCTGAAACAGATTGCAAATAAGGTCATATTAGGCAAGCGTATTCTTCCGGAAGAAGGTCTTATTCTATATGAAAGAGGAGAGATAGGGTTTCTGTCAATGCTGGCTGAAAGGGTAAGAGTTCGCCTCAATGATGATAAGGTTTATTACATCCGGAATTTCCACATAGAACCTACAAATATTTGTATAAATAAGTGCAGGTTTTGTTCCTATTCTCATCATTTTAGTCTTAGAAAATGGGATCTTTCATTAGAGGAGATGTTGGAATGTGTGAGGAATGCAGATGAAAATATAATGGAACTTCATATAACCGGAGCAGTCCATCCGGAAAAGGATCTCTATTATTATGAAGGCCTTTTAAGAAAAATTAAGGCTCTTCGCCCTAATATACACGTGAAAGCTTTATCAGCAGTCGAACTTGATTATATCTTTAAAAAAGCAAGGGTTAATGTCGAACAAGGATTAAAATTTCTTTATGCGGCCGGTCTGGATTCAATTCCGGGTGGAGGTGCTGAGATTTTCGATGATAAAATACGTAAAGAGATTTGTTCAACCAAAGCATCTTCCGAAAGCTGGATGGAAATTCATGAAACTGCTCATCAGATGGGGATCACATCAAATGCAACTATGCTTTATGGACATATAGAAAATTATAATCATCGCATCAGACATATGTTATTATTAAGAGATTCCCAGGATCGTTACGGAGGTTTTAATGCCTTTATTCCGTTGAAATTCAAAAATAATAACAATGAATTGTCAGCGATACACGAAGCGTCCGTGATCGAAGATATGAAAAATTATGCTGTCGCTCGCATATTCCTGGATAACTTCCCTCATCTCAAGGGATACTGGCCGATGATTGGAAAGTCATTTGCTCAGCTTTCTTTATCATTCGGGGTCGATGACATGGATGGCACAATCAACGATTCAACCCGGATCTATTCACTTGCCGGGGCTAATGAACAGAACCCGCAAATGACGGTTTCCGAGATGAGAACATTGATAATTGAAGCCAACAGAACTCCTGTTGAAAGGAATTCTTTGTATCAGCCTATTGTTAATCAACAAGATAACAAGCAGATTAGCTTGCATTAAAAAGGTGCTATGATCGCAGCCTGTATCAGATCATGGACTTTTATGGCAATTTCCTTTGGATCCAGATGGGCAATAGTATTGTAAGGGATCGGATCGAGAACAACAAGCTGGATATTATAGTTTTTATGAATCAATATGCTATCCTTTTTGATTGCATTGTAGGTTCCGATAATAGCGATAGGAAGTATTGGCGATTTTGTATCAAGCGCAAGCCGGAAAGCTCCGGTTTTGAAAGGTTGAAGATTGCCGTCACGTGTTCGTGTCCCTTCTGGAAAAATCATAACCGAATTTCCTGCCATGACCGCAATAGCGGCTTTGTCCATCATCATTAATTTGCTTCTGCCACGAGTCCTTACGATAGAAATATACCTGTTCAGCCACATGTTCCAACCGATAAAAGGATAATAGAACAGGGATTGTTTCGCAACCCACTTGTAATGTCTGTATAGTCTGAATAGAATCAGGATATCTGCCCCTGACTGATGATTTGAAACGATGATATATGTAGAACGTGGATCAAAATTCTTTTTCCCTTTAATCCGGGTTTTCCAATAAGGATTGATCCAAAGTATAAGATCTGCCCAGAAACAAGTTACCTTATGAAGGATAAAGCGCCTTTTATCAAATAGAACGGTAAGCAGCCAGAGTAGAAAGGTAAATGGAAAGAGAAGTGCTGAAACAAAAAACAAGGTAACCCAGAAATAACATGAAACTATCCAGTCCACCAGAATTGTATCCTTATTTCCATTCGTTCTCATATTATCATTTTCGTCTATTGAACTGAATTAATCTTCTCCAAATGCCTTGTGAATACTATATGCCCTCCACTTTTCAAGCACAGCTTTCAGATCATCCGGGTAATCGCTATCAAAATAAATGTAATTCCGGTTGGTTGGATGTTGAAATCCCAGGGATTTTGCATGAAGTGCCTGACGGGGCATCAGTTTAAAACAATTCAGGATAAATTGCTTGTATTTTGTAAACGTCGTGCCTTTAAGGATCTCATTTCCTCCGTATTTTTCGTCATTAAACAGAGGATGCCCTATGTGCTTGAAATGTGCCCGGATCTGGTGCGTGCGACCGGTTTCAAGCACGCACTCAACAAGGGTCACATATCCAAATCGTTCAATGACCTTGTAATGGGTTACTGAATTCCGGCCTTTTTCTTCTTCCTCGAATATTTTCATTATCAACCTGTCCCGGGGATCGCGTGCTATGAAACCTGTTATAGTACCTTCATCATTCTTCAGGTTGCCCCATACGAGTGCAATATAAGTCCGGCTAATGGTGTGTTCAAAGAATTGTTTAGCCAGATGAATTTGGGCAATCTCATTTTTTGCGACAATCAGTATTCCTGATGTGTCCTTATCAATTCTGTGAACAAGGTATACTCTGGCATCAGTATTATCTTTCCCTTCCTCCTGAAAATGATAGAGTAAAGCATTTTGTAAAGTGCCGGTAAAGTTGCCATGTCCAGGATGCACAACCATCCCGGCTTCTTTATTGACCACTATAATATCCTGATCTTCATAGAGAATGTTAACAGGGATGTTCTCGGGGTAAATCTCCGTATCTCTTGGGGGATGTGGAAGAACTATACTGATTTTATCTCCTGGTCTGACCCTGTAATTTGGCTTTATTACTGTTTCATTTACAAGTATACTTCCTGCATATGCAGCATTCTGAATACGTGTACGCGACGTATTCTCGATTTTATCTGCAAGGTATTTATCTATCCTTAAAGTGGTTTGACCCTTGTCAACAACAAAACGGAAGTGTTCATATAATTCCTGGCTCTCATCAACATTTGGGTTGTTTAAGGTCATAAGTCGAAATTGATGAATTCAATGATTATTTCATAATGATCAGCTTGGATATGTAAGTCTGAAAATTCTGAAGGTCATTGACTTTGATAAAATATACTCCTGATGTAAGTGCTGAAACATCCACAATATCTACTCTGCTGGAATAATAAACCTGTTGCCCGGTCAGACTGGAAATGGTAATATCCCAGTTTCCTTTATCAGCAGTTGTTCCGGATTCATTCAATGAAATATGAACCTGCCCTGAAGAGCAGGGATTCGGATATATCTTCAGGCTGCCTTGACCTGATTTCAGATTGTCAATTCCCAGGGGTAACCGTTTGCCGATTACGGGCCTTATCATCGGGGCACCAGTAATCGCGGATGACATCCATGTTCCGGTTACATTGTAAAAAAGATTCGAAGCAGCATTGTCATAGGTGTCGAGGCCTATATTAAGATTATCATCGGTGGTTTGAATAGTTCCTATATAAAAAGAACCGTTCACAACAACCGGGGTTTCAAGAAGGTAATTAGTAAACTGATTGAGGCTGTCACTATATTTTGTAATGACCTGACGGGAATAAATTGTATCACCGGGAATGCCACTGTTGTCACTCCACACAGTAAGGTAAAAATTTTGTATATTGGCCGTATCCATCGTGTGATTGAATAAAATTCTTATTGCCCTTAATGTATCCGGAGATTTATTAAGTTTGAATCTGTAAGCCATTTCACCGCCAGTTCCTTTTAAACCGTACCCAGCCTCTGCAGTCCCATCATCGTAAGCGTAATAGTTATAAAACAATTGATGACCCGTTATGGTGTCTGCAAGTAAAGAACCCGGGGTCAGATCATGAACAATATGCTCGACCTCAAATTGGGTGCTATCACTTTGGCCAATAGGGAAAGTAAAAGGTATGGGCGGATAAGCAACATATCCGAATGCATATTGGCTATATGGCAGAAGGTTAGTAGCAGAACTGATATAACTTTTGGAGAAATTACCTCCGGGTTGAGCTACCTGGTATGAATATTTAATGCTATGTGTAACTGAATCCCGATTGGTAATAAGTATTGACAGCGAATCTATCATTTCATTGGAAGGGTTGTTGCAAAATTGAGGGTAGGGCATGGCCTGGTAACTCTTTAACAACGAAGGAGGTCTCTCAACAAAACGGATTTCCTTGTGTATTGTGTCAAACATATTTCTCCCGTAATTCAGGTACACCTGGTCGATATTCCATTGACAGCAATTGCTTTGCCAACTTGGTTGCTCATTGCTTGCAAGACTTACATAATTAAAAAATTGAAACCTGAAATCTTTTTTAAAATACTTAGGGTTGGTTATAGGTATCATAACCCTTAGAAAATAATGATTATTCAATATATAAAAACTATCAAGGGCCATTCCTTTGACAGACCAGATACGCTCCCACCGATCAGGAATGGGTGTTGTATCAACAGGGGAGATGCTGTCGTGGTGAGGTTCGGTAAGGAACTGAAGAACCAGGGAATCAGAAGAATGTGGCGCCAATCCTCTGCCCTGGGGCTGATAATAAAAGCTCAGATAAACAGAATCTGCCGGACTTAGTGCCCTTGGCACAGGTGAAAAAACTGAATCAAGACGAATATATCTTGAAGTCAAATGGTCCGCAATGAAGTTATCAGGTCCGCCAACAGCAGTACTATAAATTGATCCACTGTCGTTTATTGCATCTAAAGTTACAACCCCAAGGTCAATAGGATAAACAGGGTAATCTGTGTTCACAAATGCATCATGATCAATCCAGCGTAAGGGCGAGGGAAATACTTCTCCAGAAGAAAAATCATCATAGAAAGGCAGCTGCATTGGAATAGAGTCCGCTCCTGTACCGGATTTTAACATTTTATTTTTCAGATATTGCATCCTGACGACCGGATTGAACTGCAGCCCGGTGACTACTTCCTGGGCTGATAGCCCCACACTCAGGAAGAGTAAAATACTTATGTAAATGGATCGCATTACTATTTATTTACGAACTTAATCATTTCATTTTCCTATAAATAATTTATTCCATTCTGCCCTTTGATTTTCAATTTAGTGCAATCACTGAATCGAATCCTGTCTTGTTACTGTATCTTTTATCTCCGTCTGACTTTTAGCTCCTATTCCTACTGTAAGGTCGACTACTGATCCTTTATCAAGTTGGGTACCAGCCAGGATTATTTTACCATTATATCGTTGCTGCTGAACAGCATCAGCATCAAACGTGGGTATATAAAATATCTTTCCAACTTTCAGTCCACAACTTTCCAAAGTATTGATTGCCTGGCGTAATGTCAGGAACCTCAGATCTGGCATGCTGGTTTTTTCAGGAGTAAAAGAAACTATGGTAAGATAGATCTTCCTGTTCTCTTTGACTTTTGAATCAGGATATGGATCCTGGTGTAGAACGGTACCTTTTGGTTTGTCCAGATCATATACAGAATCAATCACTACGAAATTAAAAACAGACGGTTGTATCGCTGTGATATCGTCAATCTTTTGTCCGGTATAGTCCGGGACAATATAATATTTGCCGTGCCGTGTATAGATTCTTAATGCGAAAAGCGTCAGCCAAACCAGCACACACACAATAATGATCATTCCCAATAGATGCTTGAGAAATCTCTTTGAGTATAAAAAGCGGAGAAAATCCATCTTTCCGTTCTTATTAATCTAACCGGAAAACCTTTCCTTTATTGTATTTCTTTACAAACCTACATGATTTTTATCAGATTCACAAACGGGACTTG
>JBEKQA010000202.1:0-5828 GCA_049520195.1 Bacteroidales bacterium | reverse complement strand
CATTAAGGAAGAGACAACAATTATTGAACTAAATCAAATAAATCATCAATAATGAAAAAATGTATATTTGTATAACCGTCTAAAAGCGATAAGATCGGGAAAAAATGAGGGAAAAATGGGAGAGGTCAATTTGTACCGGAAATAAGGTGGTCACTTTCAACCGGATTTAGGTGGTCAATATCACCGGATTTTGCAGATTGTGGCTATTTATGAAATGGAGCGAAGCGAAATGAAATAAAGAGCCACAAGACAGATTAGGCTGTAGTGAACGAAAGCCCTATAAAAAGCAAAAAATATGACAAGGTGAGGAACGAACCCGAAGGGCTTTGGCTTGGCGAATTTTTTATGTATAGGGCTGAAGTGAACACCAATTTTCCTGCTAACCAACTTCACAAACTTCTGCCCGGGCAAAATTACGGCTTACATTTGCTTTATAAAAGATGCTCGTGGCCGGTGGCTTCCTTTTAATCTGAAAGATACGATGGTTACCCATTTCACCTATTTTTAAAGGATTTCTATTGAATTAATTGAGTACAATAGAAATTAATAATTAAATCAAGATTAATTTATTCTAATATCACTACTTTCTCAGTCTTCACAGAGATTCCATCCACTTTCAATAACAATATATAAATACCTGGTGAGAGTATATTTACGTGCTGATCTTTCCCATCCCACTTTATTGAATAAGACCCTGCTACTTTTTTGGAATGAATAAGTGATGTAATTAATTCACCTTGTTCATTATAAATACATAAATCAATATCTCCATTTATTGGAAGTGAATAGTCTATCTCTGTATTGGAATAAAATGGGTTAGGATGGCAACTCAATTGAACAGTGTTTGAAATTGGAATAATATTGTTGACCGAAGTGAATGTGGAATCAAGAAAATAACAATAGGTTGAAAATGTTTGTCCATAATCTAAGCTAACATCGATACATAAATTTGTTATAATATAGCCAATGGTATCGTAATCCGATGCCATTTCATAAAAGAAAGACCCTGGTGTACGACCTGCAGAATACGAAGTTGTATTAGGATAAATGCAAGTGTGACACCATGGTAAAGTACTTCGATATTCAAAGGTTCTTCCATTATTATTTGTATAAAAAATATGTGCTCCATCTGAACCGGACCGTAATAAGTAAAATTCGCCCTGAAAAGTTCCATGGGATAACCATGGAACACCATAAAGATTAGAATTCATGATTAGGCTTGTATCAATAAATATAGGAGTAAACGTAGCACCATAATCAATGCTATATTCTAATACTATAGTGTCAGTAATAGGAGGATAAACGCGAACTTCATAAACTTCACCTGCAGTTGAGCCTACATCTAAAAGATTATACACATTTGGCGGTATATCTGTTGATGATACGGAATCCCAAGTTAACCCGTAATCAGAGCTTCTATATAAACCGGGAAAATATTGTGATTCATCAGTAACATATAGCTCACCTGCTAAATCACTAGTTGCAGCAACAACCCCTTTTGGTTTGTTGTAGGTAATATTCCACGTTACCCCATAATCAATGCTTTTCTCAAGAATGGAATCATGAATATTATATACGACACCAGGTGTTTCATCTGCCCTACAATTATTCTCGGGACTTTCATTAAAAAAAGAATGTTGAACAGAAAGTGTTTCACAATTATCAGTAGATCTTAAGAGACAATAATAGTGTTTCCCATATAAATCAATATACCATAAACACTTGACATAGATCTCGGTTGTTGATGATCCACGGCTGATTTGCCCGAATGAAACAACCGGATAAACAAAAAACATTGTCGATATCAATAAGGTCAACAGAACAACTTTACTGATTATACAAAGTCTCTCTTTAAGCGTTCTGAAAATATGGCGAAGCCAAGAGGAATCAACATTCTTGATTGTAACTGATGTAAAAATATTTGCTTTCATTGCATTTAGTTTTAGAGGATTAAAGGATAAACTATCCTAAAACTCGATTTAGGGTAGTTTATCTTATTAATTTGTAATTTAAACCGAACAATTAAATAGTTTAAAATTTTTAAAGTTAATCATTAATACCAAAATCAGCCCTAGAATTAACAATATTTACTCGATAATTTGTATTTTTATTCTAGAAACATCTTTATTATTCGAAGTTAAACTTACAAGGTAACATCCACTTGTTAATCCATCGCAATTAAGGGTAAATTCATGTGAACCAGCTGCTTGGGTTCCTCTATTTAAACACATCAGACTTCTTCCAACCATATCACTAACAATTATTTGAATCTGAGATTGGCAAGGTAAGTAATAATTAAGTTTCGTCTCTCCTTTAAAAGGATTTGGATAATTCTGGAATAAATGAAAATCTGATGAGTCCTGACTAAAGTTGATTTTACCTAAAGCAAAAGACTCATCTTCCTCGAACAATTTTCGGATTAAATAGTCTTCATTCTTTCTAAATTCAGTCTCTGAGCTTGCAAAATCTTTTCCTACTTCGTTATTGAATGAATTGTTTAATTCGTTTTTAAGTGATTCTTCCTTAATTTGCATTAAAAGATAATTTAGATCAATTTGTGAATAGATAGAATCTTGCTTTAATGTCGAATTATTAATCATATTTCTATACCATTGAATTGCTTTAGTATAATCATTAAGTTCAATATTACATCTATTTATTAAAGAAAGAGTGAGCTTTTTAGTGACTGTATCTAACTTTAATTTAGAAACATTAAGATAAAAATCTTTCAATGAAGAATAATCGGTATTATTGGAGCTATAAAATAGTTTTTTCATAGCTGCTCTTGAATTATTAGAGTTTGGAGCTTCTTGAATGATTTTCTTTAAATCATTCTCAATTCCTGTGTATTTTCCATCTAATAATATGTATTCTGCATCATAACCATTTCCATCCGAAATTATTTCTTTATTCATGTCACATCCAGGTCCACCCGGGCACCACGTGGAATATATATAATCATCAGATGGAAATAGCATTGTTCCAGCATTGAATGGAGATGGAAAGCAATTACATCGAACATCAAATAATCCAGAACCAGATGGGGCTTGAATTGGGTCAGGAGATCCAGGATTATCCTAATAAATAAGATAATTACTATTTGAATTATTTATTTGATTATAATGAAGGTAGTAAGGGAAGCTGTTATCATATGCTAAAATTTGATACAAGTTATTGTTAATAATCCTTTGAGTCTGATTCATAGTTTTTGCCGAACTGTTACCCATGATAGATACATTACTGGAATTAATTGAAGAAATCCCAAACCTATTTTGCGTAATAAAGTTGTTATTAATATTAGCAGATGTATTATAAGCAAGAATACCCCAACTTAAATTTTGGGGATTTGTGGTTTTTTGAATCGTACAGTTAAAAATTGAATTAGAAGGACCATACCAACCACAATTAGTTAAACTAATCCCAGTACCTTCATTATATAAAAGTGTGGAGTAACTAATGTTAAATGAAGTATATCCAATAAATTTGATAACATAACTATTGCTTGTTGAATTATTATTTGTAAATGTGCAATTGTTATCGATAATTGCTGAATAAGAATTTGAATTGTAAGCCTCTAGGTCAAGGTATGAATTTGTGAGATTAGAATTATGTAGTTCAAAATTTGTTTCCGTCAAGCTAACATTCGAATTAGTAAAAGTACTGTTAGAAATTTTGACAGAACTCGCAATTCCTATAATATTACAACTATTAAAAGTACAACCGTCAAATACCACGGGAAGTGATGTGTTGCATAATTCAAACCCAACCCACCCATCATTATTGTCTATCGAGGTAAAAGTCGCATTTGTGATATGCGGGGGATTATCTGAGCTTGTACCCTTTACTATTCCTTGGACATAAATGACATTTTCAGCGGTTTTACCATGAATTCTTGCATGATCACCAATTACTAAGGTGCCACCATCAACAATAATTTGACCTGCGTCTTCAAAGTAAACGTCACAATCAGGATCAATATATAATGTTTGACCAGTAGGAACATAAATTTGAGTAGAAATTGTAGAGTTGCATAAATGTGTATCCTCAGTGATCCAAAAATCATTCACAAAAAGATTCAGAGCGGGGTCCCCAAGTAAATTGAAATTAAATTGCGATTGATTACCATCATTTAATGGTTCCGTTAATTTTGCTTCTAAAATGAATTCCCCAGTTATTTGAGCCAAATTCTGATAAATTGCTTGATAAATATAATCAAATAAATAATTTAGCTTGGGACCACAATCGGGGGGATAGTATGACCAAATTGGCAATGAGATAATGCTGTTATATCCGAGATAACCAACTGCACCAGAATTTGAAGAATTTTTTACAAATTCTTCCCCCAAGCAATCAGGAGTATAAAAATATGTTCCCGAAAGACAAGCATGTGCTATAATAAACGGATATTGCCCATTATTGAGAAGGTGGGTTTTGAAATAAGAACTATCATAAATTCCTCCAACCATCCAAGCATACGTATTACTATGCCCCATATATAAATATGTATTTGTTCCATTATTAATAGCGGTAATAGGCTCTACTTGTTCATACGAATGGTATGGTGGATTTGCAAGAGAATCGATATATGGATAGGTACAACCTTCATAATACGCTAATAAACGAGGGTCATCGCCAGAAGCAAGACAATAGAATGAATTGGTTCTGTACTGCCAAGTATTATTTGGGTTAAAAGTTTCATTAGAAATTGTCTTATGAATAATATTGAATAACTCGTTTTCATTATGAACACTTAATCTACCAATATAAAGGTCTCCATATGGATCGTACCCTCCATTATTATTATTTGGTGTAATGCAAGAATAATAGTAATCATTACCATTTAAATATTGCGCTGGTACAGATGATAAATTTGTGTTATCAAACGAACATGTAACCCCCACAGGCGATGATTGTTGTCCATTTGGCCCATAGGCTGTATATGACTTCCCGATTAAGACAACATAGGCAAGTTTACCATCATAAGTATGATGAGCATTATTCCCATTATAAACAAGTTGGATAAATGATCTAATTTTCTGCTCCAACATAAACCAAGGGTGAGTTTGATCGTAATTAAAAGGTAAGTTAAAAATATTGCTTTTACTAACGATTGCTACATCATACCCATTAAACTGTGCTCTTTGATTAGCGAGTGATTCGATATTTTGATTTCGTACATCGTATTGATCATCAGTTATTATTAAATAATCGGCCACAATGTTGGAAGCATCAGACACTTGCTGGAGTTGATTGTTTAACGTCACCCAATCTACATTTCCAATTTGATCACTTTTCAATCTTGATTTGGCTGATGTGCCATCAGATTTGTAATTTATTAAGGCATGAGAAAGAACATTATTAAAAATACCGGCATTAACATTGATATTTGAACTAGGGTTTTTAAATTTTATAGTAATATTTATCCTTGAGTAAGTAATTAAAGAATGTGTAATAGGATTAAACCGGACGGGATTAATATAGATTTGGGCCACTCTTTGAGATCTAATGTAACCATAATTATGCAACCCAACAATGGTTTGAGGTGTATATGTGTTTTTTAAATAAGCATTAGAATCATATACAAATGATTCAATTCTCAAAACTTTTCCGTTTGAGGAATCGTTAACAATTTCAGGTTTTGGATATACGTTGTAATGATTGAAAACCAAACTATCTGTTATAGTATGCGAAATTATTTCACCTTTGCATTCAGGAATAGCAAGAAGTTTTTGAATGGAAGGTATTTCTGGCGAACCAAATTGGCAATCTTTGATGCCACCAACCAAACTAAGTCTATCAAAAAGCGTACCGTCATGATTAATTGTTTC
>JBEKQA010000201.1:0-5873 GCA_049520195.1 Bacteroidales bacterium | reverse complement strand
GAATCGTTGTCCAACTCATCTTCCTCTCCATTTTATTAAACCCTGATAAATTGATTAATAAATACCTTCCCAGAACGAGTCCTGCAGAATATTATTATTCACTTCGCTCTGACACTATGTTCATTCCTCCACACTTTTCACCCAATACACAATCACTCGCGTTACGCGTCACGCTTTAAGATTTCCCCCTATTTAAGTCCCCTATTCTTCAGCAACGGCTCGATACTCGGGTCCTGCCCACGGAACTTCCTGTACTGCACCATTCCTTCATCATCGCCGGATTGTTCAAGAGCGAATTTCCGGAATTTTGCTGCCAGTACCTTATTATAAATATCGCCCGACTCCTTAAAAGCATTGAATGCGTCGGCATCCAGGACGGCAGACCATATATATACGTAGTATCCGGCCGGGTACTCTCCGTTAAAGATATGCGAGAAATAAGTAGAGCGATAGCGTGGAACGATTTCATCGATAAGCCCGATGCTGTCCATCGCCTTTTTCTCAAATGCCAGTACATCAATATCTTTGGGTGTGGTGAGCTGATGATACGCCATGTCCAGGATTGAAGCTGCAAGATATTCAACGGTATTGAATCCCTGGTTAAAGGTTTCACTCTTCACGATCTTCCGGATCAACTTGTCTGGAATGACTTCACCGGTCTTATAATGCTTAGCATAATACTTTAAAACCTGAGGATCGCCAGCGAAGTTTTCCATAAACTGTGAAGGCATCTCGACATAATCCATCGGTACGATCCCTGCAGTGCGCTGGTACTTGCCGACCACGAACAACCCGTGAAGGGCGTGCCCGAACTCATGGAACATCGTCGTCACGTCGTCAAAGGTCAACAATGCAGGTGTATTTGCAGTCGGTTTTGAAAGATTATAAGTTACTGACTCAATGGCATCTACCTTCTTGCCATTCTCAAATCCCGAAGCTCTGAAATCTGTGCACCAGGCGCCATTTGTCTTCGATTCTCTCGGGTAATAATCCAGGTATAGGATACCAAGGGTTTTCCCATCTGTTTCCTTCACCTCGTAAGTCTCTATATCTTTCTGGAAAACAGGCAGGTCAGTATGCTTGACAAAAGTCAATCCATAAAGCTGGTTAGCTACATGAAACATGCCCTCCCTTACATTCTGCAAGGAAAAATAGGGTCTCAGTTCGCTTTCATCAAGGTCATACTTTTCTTTCCTTACCTTTTCGGCATAATACCACCAATCCCACGATTGCAGCCTGAATTTCCCGCCTTCTTTGTCTATCATGGCCTGCATCTCTTTCACTTCTTTCTTTGCTACAGGTAAGGCTGCCTTCCACAGATTCATCAAAAACTCGTCCACGGCCTCAGGCGTCTTGGCCATGTTATCGTCAATAACATAAGCCGCATAGCTTTTGTACCCCAGTAAAATTGCCTGACGCGCCCTAAGCTTAACAATCTCGGCTACGATGGCCTTATTGTCGTTCTTATTCCCATTATTTCCACGATTGATATAACCCATGTAGATCTTCTCCCGGAGCTCTCTGTTTTTTGCATATTGCAGGAACGGGATCATGCTCGGCTTTGCCAGGGTAAAAACCCACTTGCCTTCCAAAGAGTCTGCTTTGGCAGTCTCGGCAGCACCATCAATGACTCCTTGGGGAAGCCCTTCGAGATCCTTCTTATCTGTGATCACAAGCTTGAAATTCTTATTTAATTCTGCCAGTTGGTTCTCACCAAACTTCAGTGAAAGAAGTGCCAGCCGCTCATTGATCTTCCGGAGGGTATCCTTCTTATCTTTGGGAAGATCGGCTCCGGATCTTACAAAATCCCTGTAGTACTTCTCTACCACCCTGATCTGCTGATCGTCAAGCTTCATATTCTTCCGGTTTTCGTAAACTGTCTTGATTCGCTGGAATAGCTTTTCATTCATGCTGATATCATCCTGGTGCCTGGAGGTCAGCGGACTGATCTTCTTAGCCAGCTCCTGTAACTGTGGCGTTGAATTTGCCTGTGTCATCTGGCTGAAGACTTTCGTTACTCTCGTCAGCAACTTACCCGATTTATCAAATGCCAGTATTGTGTTCTCAAAGTCAGGTGGCTTCGGGTTATTCACAATAGAGTCTATTTCCGCACTGTGCTCTTTGATACCTTCTATATATGCAGGCAAGTAATCGGGTGAAACGATCTTGTCAAAGCAAGGAACCCCAAATGGCGTCTGGAATTCAGTAAAAAACGGGTTTTTTCTTTCCTGGTTAGTCTGTTTGCATCCTGCCAATGCAAAGACGCTCAGAATGAGTAGAATGGCAATGTTTTTCATATCAAGTGCTTTTATGAGATTTTATTTTGATTGTAACTGATGGGGTAAATGTAAGAAAAATCTATACTTATCATTGTTTTAATCCCTCTTTTTCGATAAAAACAGCTCTTTACCCGTCCAATGACCAATGGATTTTGCCGCTCTTACCGATTATTTGTTTGATTTCACCTCTTAATTTTATGAACTCATAGAATATTCTTGCTTTCAGGATCATGAATGATCTATTTTTACCCAGTCTAAATAAATACTATATGAAATTAAAGGGCAACTTTAAACATATACTTCTTACACTAGCTGCCGTTTTCTTTATTTCTTTCTTTTCCTTTGCAGGAGCTCCAGCAAGCACCCCAGCAAGTGAATGTGCAGCTACTCTATGGCAAAAATTCCAGGGAAAGATAAAGTACCCGGAATATGCATACAAACAATCAATCCAGGGCGATGTCACTGTTATTTTCACAGTTGCAGATGATGGAAAAATCATCGTGAAAGACATCCGTGCCACAGATGAAGATCTTGGTAAATACGTCAGGGAAGTTATATCCAAAGTGCAATGTCCCGAGCTGGACAATGCAAGTGTGTATGATTTTAAGGTCATCTTTCATTTTAAATTAATTTGAAACGGAAATTTTATAAACCTACTATATATTCAAATTCAATTCCTTAGAAAAGATTTTTTAATTACAAATTTATCCTAAAACAAAAAAAACATGAAAACTATAAATGTAACCCGCGTAATTATTATTGCAGTGCTGGTTGGATTAATTTCCACATTTTCAAGCTATGCATCAAGTCCTGCAGCAGTCAGTGCCAAGAATATCAGGCAAAAGTTCGTCAATGCTGTTATGAACCCTGATGATCAGACAAAGGTTCCTACTACAGGGGAAGTTGAAGTACTATTCACTGTTAATGACGACGGCACCGTAGATATTAAGAAGCTCAATGCTTCTAATGATGACGTTGCCAAGTATGTCAAAGACAAGGTGACAGCACTTACGTTCAATGATTTTGTTCATCCGTATAACCAGTATTATCAAGTAAAGTTCAAGTTTGAGCAGGACTAAATCCTGATTAGTAATTACTTGAGATTAAAATCTGAAAGGTTTGAATACCAGATAATCATGTCATAGCCCCATCCTGAAGTCACAAAACAGAGGGTGGGGTTTATGTTTAAAATTATTGCCAGATAAAAATATTATCCTCATACAATTGGGTAATAAACCGAGTATAAACTAAGACAAATGTGATGAAAATAAATAAGTTAGCCAGAATTATTATCCTTACGTTTATTTTTGGGTTCATTTCTGTAAGTCAAATTTTTGCCTCCGGACCTGCTGCAGTAACAGCAAGAAACATCAGGGAGAAAATTGTAGATCAGATCTATAAAGGCGATTTGGAAAGTCTTCCCACTGAGGGAACAGTAGTCGTTCTTTTTACTGTTACCGATGAGGGAAAGATCGACATCAAGAAGGTGAGATCCACAGATAATGATGCTGAAAATTTTGTGGTCAATAAGATCGCAAACATTTCAGCAAAGGATAATGTTTATCCTTACCATCAGGTGTATAGGGTAAAATTCCAGTTTGACCAGAATTAGTTAAATTAGTTATAAGATCACAAGCTTTATCGGCGACTCAGTCGTTGAATTCATATCCCTGCTTAACCATCGGCTTAAAAACCGAAGATGCAGGGATTTTTTTATGTCCTATAGACGGCTGGCGTTTTTTACGGGAACAATCTCTTGACCACCCATTTCCCATCCTTAATTGAGTACTGGATCCTGTCATGAAGCCGGTTGGGCCTTGCCTGCCAGAATTCGAAAGCATCAGGTATGATCCTGAAACCACCCCAATGTGCTGGTCTTACGGGGGTCTCACCTGCCTGCAGTTTCACTACATTGAATCTATCTTCCAAGGTCTTACGGTCCGGAACAACCTGGCTTTGTAAGGAAGCTATTGCACTTATCCTGCTTTCGAGAGGACGGGAAGAAAAATACTCATCTGATTCTGAATCAGAGGTCTTTTGGACCTTACCGTTAATTCTTACCTGCCGTTCAATCTCTTTCCAGTGGAAGGTGATAGCGGCAAAGGGGTTCATTTCGATTTCATTTCCTTTCCTGCTATTATAATTGGTAAAGAAGACAAAACCTTTCGGATCAAATCCCTTGAGCAGAACAATACGTCCGGAAGGAATTCCGTTAATATTTGCAGATGCAAGGAACATAGCTTCCGGTTCAGCTACCCCAGATTTTAAAGCATCCGTGAACCAGACCGAGAATTGAATAAAAGGATCCCGGTCTAAGGAATGCTCATCCATGGGCGGTCTGGAGGAAAAATCCCGATTACCGAATATTGGAATTTCGGACATAAGAATCAGTTTTCAACCAAGTGTCAAAATTAATTTAATTTATACCTTTACAGCAAAATAAAATTACGATCAATGTCAAATAAGGTCACAAAAACGGAATTGGAGGAAATGAAGCAGAATAAGAGCGTTTCGCGGTCTTATAAGAATGATGATATTACGGTTTACTGGCGTCCGGAGTTATGCATCCATTCGGCAAATTGCCTGATCGGATTGCCCGGGGTCTTCGATTCTTCTGAACGTCCCTGGATCAATATCAAAGGAGCCTCTTCAAAAGAGATTATAAAAACCATCAATACCTGTCCTTCACGTGCACTGCTTTATTTAAAAAACGTTTATATTCCACGGAAAGCCCGCAAGAGAAAAAGAAAACCGCCAAAATTTGCACGGATCCAGATACTAAAGGACGGACCCGCCATTATTTCCGGGAACTTTGTACTCCGGGGTCCTGACAAAAAGAAGATACTCCTTAAAGCCGAGAAGGCAGCAATCTGCCGTTGTGGGGCGTCAAGTAAAAAACCGCTATGCGACGGTACCCATCTTTCTATTGGTTTCAAAGACTGATCTCTTTCGCAATTCCCTGATATTCGCACAGGAGAGATGGGTCTCCTCCGGTTTTTATTATCCCTGCAAGGAGTTTTCCTGTAATTTATCTTCCGGAAATTTTCGGAATCGACAAATTATTGTACTTTTGGCTCTGATTTTACAGTACTTTCTCTCACCTGAGAAAGATCAGCTATATGATTAAACACTTTCTTTAATACAAAACTTCGATGAACATTGGATTACTCAAAGAAACCGGGAAAGAACGACGCGTGGCGTTGCTTCCGGAGATCGTGACAACTCTTGTTAAGATGAACGTCACAGTAAATGTCGAACACGATGCAGGCTCGGGCTCATATGTTCCGGATGCTGATTATGTGGACGCAGGAGCAAAGATCCTCTCAAAGAAAGAGGTGATTGAGAATTCTGACTTTATCATCAAACTTAATGGTCCTACTGACGAAGAGATCGGGTTGATGAAAAAAGATCAGTGTTTCCTCGGCGTCTTCAATCCTCTCACCGATCATGCAATTGTTAAAAAAATTATGAATGCCGGGATAACGGCTTTCAGCATGGATGTCATTCCGCGCACGTCACGTGCCCAGGCAATGGATATCCTCTCTTCCATGGCTACGGTGAACGGGTATAAAGCCGTTCTCACGGCTGCCAACA
>JBEKQA010000200.1:0-8559 GCA_049520195.1 Bacteroidales bacterium | reverse complement strand
ATTATTTTAACAGTTTCCTGATGAATACAGGTAAATGGCAGGGCAAGAAATGGACTTCAATAGGTATAGGAATCAAGGAGAATTATGCCTGTGCTTGGTTCGGCGAATTGCCTGATCCTGAAGGAGAACCTTTTATTTGTGGACAGGAACCTCAGAAAACCGTTTTACCTCCTCTTGATGTAAAGTCTGAACAGGAAAAGAAGAAACCTGAGCCAAAAGTCGAGCTAAAGAATAAAAACCCTAAAATAATCCATCCTGATACAACAAAGAAAACGATCCCGCCTGATTCGAATGTAAAACCTGAGACAATACCAGTCGATAAGGAAACCTATTTTATAATCGTAAAGGGAATTGCTCCTGAGCAGGAATTAAAACTCTATTTAAAGAACCTTCAATTAAAAGGATACAAGAATTCACGTTTAATAGAGAAAAACGGTAAGCAAAGGGTTTCGATCATGGAATTTAAAGAGAAAAGTAAAGCTGATAGTGCTTTGCGACAAGTCAAAATAACATTTCCGGATGCCTGGATCCTTAAACAATAAATAGACGGCTTATTACCTTGCTTTAATTACCCTCAATAATAATATATATCCAATTGCCGCTTCTATCAGGCCTAGAACAAAGAAAACCGGCTGTAGAAAACTACTATAGCCAATCCAATAGACTTGTAAGACGATCCAAACCATTAACATAATCCCAAAAATAATTCCAATGAATCCTGAAACTTCTTTTCTTAAAATCGTTAATACAGTACCTGAAAAATTTCCAATTCCGATAAAAAGTAAAAGAATAAGTCCTGGAATGAAAAAATCAATGAATGGCGAGTTCGCAAGAATAGCACTAGAGGTTCCATTTTTATGTCCAGAGGGATCAATGAGGAATAAAATTCCAGCAGGTATTGCTGCAATCGCAATCATTATCTGAATGCCAAGAAGAATGTAATTAAAACGTAAATTGATCTTCATTTACTTCGTTTTATTAATTTAGAACAATAATAAATGGCGAAAGTTGTTCGTCATGTTAATTATAGCTTTCTCTCCTCATCTCCAAGACGTATGATAAAAATGGATTGAAGCATCAAATATAATATAATTTAATATCAAAAAGCAAATTTATATTATGTTTTTGAACGGGAATTATAATTTATTTTTGACTATTTCTTATGTAGCACTATAATACACGTAATTGACTTGTCAACATATTCTGACAGGTACGTACAAATAAATCACAACAGGCAAAAAAATAGACTATTGTTACCTATGAGATGGTAAAGTATTGTTTTACAATGTGGTGTGTTGAGAAGAATCAGAAATTTGTGAGGTCACTGAGCTTTAAGACTGTATTCCAGTTCCTTGTAGTGGCTTTTACAAGAAGCTTATTTTCGAAGAAAGTATTTGATAACTTGGTATTTCCGTATCCGCCGGGACAAGAAAGATAGACTTCTTTACTCATGATCCGGAACCTGTCCGGAGGAAAGCCATATTTCTGTATTGCCTTGACTGCAGTAGCTGCCGGTTCTTCGCTCAGGAAGGTAACATGCAGTTTTTCCCTGTCAATTCCCGGTTCTCGTAAGAATGGATTTAAAGCAATGATTGACTGTATATTATCGGCACTCCTTATGATCACAGGAACAACAAAATGATATTTGGATTCAATTGCTTTTTCAATGTCCTGGGCAATAACTGTAACTAATTGATCCTGATCAGCTTTAAAGATTACATTTCCACTCTGTATATAAGTTTTGACTTCATTATAACCGAGAGATTCGAACAATGCTTTTAAGTCCTCCATCCTGACTTTGTTGTGACCTCCAACATTGATTCCCCTCAGAATAGAAATATAAACAATCATAAACGGTTGATTATCAAACATAAAAAAGATCACGCTGGGCGAATGCGTATTCATGTTCTAGCAACCATTTCTTACGCCATAATCCCCCGCCATAACCAACCAACTTTCCATCCATGCCGATCACCCGATGGCAGGGAATCAGGATAGATAACGGGTTATTTGCATTGGCACCACCTACAGCCCGCAAAGCTTTTACATCACCAATCCTCCTGGCCAGTTCGAGATACGTAATTGTAGTCCCATAAGGGATTTGAAGCAATTCATTCCAAACCAGCAATTGGAATGGCGTGCCTTCAAGATCCAAAGGGACACTAAATTCCTTTCGCTCACCCTTGAAATATTTCCTAAGCTGATCTTTACACTCCTTAAGGCAGGCAGGCGTTCTTTTGATCCTGACCTTGAAATTAATAAACTCAAGCCTCCGGATTCCTTTTCCGGTGCAATCGATTTCCACGAACCCAATAGGTGTTTCGAGGAAAGCCCTTTGATTGGAGTTCATATCATTTGGGTTTCATTTTTCTGCTTTTCAATGCTAATCCCAGCATTACCAATCCGAATATGAGCATTCCAGCGCCAGACCAAAGATTAATATTGGTGCCAAGCGATCGCTGATAAAGTCCTGTGTCGGAGTTAGTAAACAAGCCAAAAATTGTAAGAATCAGTCCTATAATTGAAAACATCAAACCAATCGGAATTTTTATATCTATGCCCATATTTTAATCTTTTTAATATTTTACCAGAATAATACAGTCAGAATTCCTGCAATGGTCAATACCAGGATAGCGAGTGTGCCCGATCTCTGGTACCATGCCACCTCTTTCTCCTTTACTTTCGGAGTAAGGGAATAGACAAGTCCTTTCAGCTCGCTGTCACTCTTTTTCTGCCTCGTAACAAGCGACAATCCAACAGTTAAAATTGCACTTGTTGAAAATGCAAAAATTGCAGTCCAGAAATTCTGTGCCATCTCAACAGGGTATGCATGCAGGTGATATATCCAGCCCCCTTTTACCAGCGTATCTGCTCCTGCCGGAAAAGTCAATCCATGATGCAGCAAGGCGATTAAGAAACCTCCCAGTAAACCTGTAAATGCAGCGTGTCCTGTAGTCCGTTTCCAGAACATGCCAAGAAAGATCACGGCAAATAAAGGGGCATTGATCATAGAGAAAATGGTTTGCAGGAAATCCATGATGTTTCCGAACAGGCTGGCAAGGTAAGCTGCAGCAATACTGACAATAACCCCAAAGATGGTTGCCAGACGTCCAACCCGGAGATAATGGATATCATCTGCAGCCTTGTCCCCTGTTACCGGGCGAATATAACTTTGATAGATGTCGTATGTCCAAACCGTATTGAACGCCGATACATTTCCCGCCATTCCCGACATAAAGGAAGCCAGCAGTGCGGTAATACCCAGGCCCAGAACACCTGCAGGCAAGTATTGCTTTAACAGCGCTATGATGGTATAATCATAATTGTAATGGCCTGGTGAAATTTCAGGCAGGGAAAATCCCGATCCCGGTTTATTAAGTAAAACCAGCGCAGCAATTCCGGGAACTATGATAAGGAAAGGAATGAACATCTTTGGCAGGGCTCCGATGAGGGGTGTATTCCTGGCAGCAACATTTGATTTTGCCGACATGGCCCTTTGAACAATAAGGAAATTAGTGCACCAGTATCCAAAAGAGAGAACAAAACCCAAACCTGCAAAGATCCCGTACCAGGCTACTCCCAACGGGTTTGCCGTTGCTGACCCTGTATATTTCCAGGTCGTTGTCCATGTATCGGGAGCAAAACCTTTGGCAGTGACTATCGGCGCCAGCTGATGTTGCAATCCTGACCAGCCTCCCAGATCTCTCAGACTTAAGATCACGATGGGTAATAATCCAATTACGATGATGAAAAATTGAAGCACCTCATTATAAATGGCTGAAGATAAGCCTCCGAGATAGGTGTATGCAAGTACGATCGCTGCTGATAATATGAGACTAAGATGAAAATTCCATCCCAGTACCCGTTCCATCAGGATTGCAAGCGCATACATCGAGATCCCCGATGCAAGGATTGTCATAACAGCAAATAAAATGGCGTTGAGTCCACGTGTTTTTTCGTCATATCTCAGTTTCAGGTATTCCGGAACTGATCTTGCTTTCGATCCATAGTAGAAAGGCATCATAAACATCGCAAGGAATACCATTGCAGGGATCGCCCCGACCCAGTAAAAGTGGGTTGTGAGCATACCATATTTTGCTCCGGAGCCGGTCATACCCATCACTTCGAGAGCGCCAAGGTTGGTAGAAATAAAGGCTAATCCGGCCACCCAGGCCGGCATTGACCTGCCGGCTTCAAGAAAAGCATTGGCATCTTTCATATACCGCTTCAAAGCCCAGCCAATACCAAGCACAAATAAAAAATAGATTATCATTATCAGATAATCAATCCAGGCAAGAGAAAAGTTTGTACCCACGTTTACGATGATTAGTTATCACTATAAAATTAAAAAACTCTTATCCAAGTTCAACTGATCAAGTACAAATTTAATGATGTTTTCATGTAAAACTAACTTCGTGTTAATTATTTGGTAAAAAGTGTGTAAATAAGTAACAGTGTGGCAGAGTGACAAAGTGACAGAGGGGTTAGGACGTAATATGTTACAAAAAAAGCGAAATAATGAAATGGCGAAACTTGCCTTCAGGCAGTCGTTGATCGACATTCGGTATTCTTATCCTTTTTCCCTTATTTATGCTTCGCCCTTCCTTCATCGGAAACATAGTATTCCTTCGTTCTTTCTTCGTTTTTCCTTCGTTTATCATTCGAGTACCTTATAGATAACCTATACCGACGAAATTATGCTCGAATAAGGATGAATCTCATCGAAATTATGAATTTAAATCTGGAATCAGGAATTTTTTTCGCGATTTCGCTATTTTTCTTTACGCGTCACGTCCTTATCCGCACCCTATCTGTCACTTTGTCACTCTGTTATTCCTTCACTCAACTTTAATGAACTTTCCTGTAATAACTTCATTTCCAGAACGTAAGGTGTAAATATACAAACCGGCTGGAAGGTCCAAGATGTTTACTGAAACAGAGTGATTTCCGGCAGGAACGTTATACTGCAATGCTGAATATAACCGGGTTCCCTGAAGGTTATAAATATCTGTCTGAACGTCAGATGTAGCTGAGAATGCATATTCAATAGTAATCCGTAAACTCGAGGGATTGGGATAAGGAACAGAAACTTTGTTCCCGTATGTAATGTCTTGTATACCTGTAGGATATGGATCAAACTCATAGGCGCCGATGTCAAAGTTCTTTCCCATCAGCCTGGGATGATATAAAAAGTCGAAATAAACGTCTTCGCCATTTTCATAACCCGCATCAATCAGCAGAGATCCTGATTTCAGTTCATAACTCCCACTCACAAAACCCGCATTGAGGGTATCAGGAGCATCATAATTGTTTGCAATAGTGACATCTGATGAAGAATTAGGGATATTAACATAGGCGGCATTCCCATCTTGTGCATAATCACCAGGATTGATAATTGCATTAGAAACGATCAGGTTATTTTTACTGTTGACGCTTACAAAACGAACACCATCACATTTTGGATTGATAATATCATTAAAGAGGATTCGGAAAGAGGAATCAGGCTGAACAGACACATCATCCACATAAATACCATACTTTTTTTGTGACTGATCTCCGGGATAAAAGGTTCTGCCTGCGTCAATTATCAGGTTGTTGAAGATCCGGTTCCCAGCCAATCCATGATCTTCAATGCCATCGCCTTTCCCTTCACTGATATTGTTATTATAACAATCACATTTAGAGCCCCCACCAAGAATAATACCTGTCATCTGTCCATATACACCAGCCTGACTGTCGTACATGATTATATTGTTAAAGACCTGGCAATCAACGGATGCGCAAATATTATTATAGACTCTTACTCCTGATAAAATACTGGGAAATAAAACAGTATCCCTCCCATTGCAATTAATAGTTTCCCCGTTATAGAACGAATTCCCGATATACATTCCTTCATTACCCGTACTATCTATATAATTATCATGAATTCTGGTATCATACTGGGTAAATTTGTCACGCGTCGAAGTAAATGTGCAATCAGGATCGGTCTTGGCATACAAGCCTGCTATAGGATCATCTGAAATCTGCAAATGATCCATTTCGTAATTCGTGCTTAATTGATCAAAGCTAACTCCAGCTCCATTACTCACATGCTTTATGTTGATACCATAAAAATTCGACGGATCACCGCTGCCTGTCAATCTTACATATTTACAATTAGAAACTGCTATTCCATAGCTACCGGAGGAATTCACCGTAACTACGCCTTCATAATTTATAAATATAATCGGATGATCTGCAGTTCCTGTGAAATCACGTATACGAAGAAGATCGCGAGTCCCGGCTTGAATGAATACCGTATCGCCGGGCTGCACCTGATTATAGGGAGAACTACTTCCAACTATCATGTTGGTACCCGCTGTAACCAGGAACTTGGGCGACTGACCCTGTACATTTGAAATGAACAGAAAAAGAATAGATATCACTTGAAAGAGATATAAAGGTCTATGTAACATATTTTTCATCTATATTGATTTTATTTCAACCAGAAACGCAGGTTATTATGATTAATTGTACGATATGCTATTATACTGAATATCATATTGTTATATATCACAGATACAGCCTTTACGATAGAGGATTTTAGGGATCTTAATCTGATGAAATTCTGAATTTGTAACTATCCTGTAGTAAATAATTGATCAGGACGACTTTTTTAAAGTCAATCCTTTTTGGAATTTACAGGTTTGGAGATGATGTAAATGATCCAGCCGGAAGCGGTGATAACCAGACCGGCAATGGATTCATGAGGTTTATAAATGAAACCGTAAACCAATATCCAGGTATTGACCAGGAGAAAGAAAGCCGGGAGATAAGGATAACCAAAGGACTTTAATGAAGATCCTTTGTTTCTTTGTCTGTAGCGTGTGACAAATACTCCCAGAACCGATAGAAAGGTAAAAAGGTTAAGGGTAAATCCTACGAATATAATAACCTGTTCAAAAGTAGAGGTCAGGATAAAGAAAATGGATATCAGGCTCTGGAAGAGGATTGCGACATAAGGAACATCATTCCTTTTGCGTGAAAGCCACCTGAAAAGCCGGTAATCCTCCCCTACTGCATGATAAACCCTGGGTCCGACAATGATCATGGAACTTACGGATGATATGAGCAGGAAGGATATGATGAGTCCTATTATTGTACCTGCCTGGGGGCCAAGTATCTTACGGGTAAAAATATAACCGATCTCAATTTTTCCTGCCAATTCTGGAATTGGAACTGCATACAGGAAGATAAAATTAATCGCCAGGTACAGAAGGATGACAACCGAAGTCCCTGTGATAAGGCTTCTAGGTGTGTTTTTCAGAGGATCCTTTATTTCGCTCAGGATATAAGCCGCTGCATTCCACCCTGAATAGGAATAGGAAACAAAATACATGGAGATGGCAAATGCCGGGCTTATAATATCTTTAAATGCTTTCCTGTCTATATTGAACCCAATATGAGAATAATTTCCAAATGTCAGACCAAGTATAAATAAAAGAATGATAAAAGAAATTAAAATCACAGTCATGACATTCTGGAAAATAGCGCCTAGATGTTTGTTTGTGCCATGAATAAAGGTCAGGAAAAGTACAAGAAGGATCGACAGCAGAACGGGCAGGTTCATTTGCCCCATAAAGGAAGGCACCCAGGGTTTGAGATCGATAGCACTTGAAAAGTATCTTCCGAATGCAATGGCTGCAGCAGCCAGTGGCGCAGCAAATCCTACTGTAATTGAGATCCATCCTGCCAGGAAACCCAATCCGGGATGATATATCTTTGAAAGAAAATTATATTCGCCACCTGAGCGCGGATAGTGTACACTTAGTTCTGAATAGGCAAAAGCGCCGCAGAGGGCAACAACTCCTCCCAACAACCAAAGCATCATCAACGCAAACCCGGATGTAATACCCATCACCTGAAAGCCCAGACTGGTAAATACCCCCGTCCCCACCATATTGGCGATAACAACAGAGATTGCAGTAAGGAGACTGAAATTATTCTTTTGCGGCACGTCAGTGTTTCTTTTTAGCAAAAAGCAGGTTAGTTTCGTTAAATTTTACATTATATCCGATGCGGAAAGGTACGGATAGTTTTGTCGTCTGCTTTTCATAGGCGGATTGCAAGTCAGGCTGGAATTTATATTTAAACATGTCGATGGTCTTAGTATAGGTCCCGAAAAGCTTGACAGTCCAACCTGAAGACTTGAAAAACCTGTAAGGGATACCTGAATCATCCTGCAGTACTGAAGATTCCTGTTCAAGAATATAATTTCTCATCAGATGAAACCCGGCAGTAAACATAAGATATGATGCTGCCTTTAAAAAGCACTCCTGGTTACTGAAGGATTTTACAAATTGTAGCAATTCAGGATGTTTCAGCAGGTTATGATCAGAAAGATCATAGGACAGGTAATATAAGACCTGTTGTTTTTGATTAGTGGAATCAAAAAAAACGATTCTTACTCCGTAGGTTAATGAATCCTGTTTCACGGAGACAGCTTTTCCGGTTTTATCCAATTTAAAATACGAAATACCTGAAATGTGGTGTCCCGTTTTCCTGATATAAAAAAGG
>JBEKQA010000199.1:0-5929 GCA_049520195.1 Bacteroidales bacterium | reverse complement strand
TATATTAAATTCCAATATATACAGGAATGGGGAAATAAAGATAAAGTTAACCGGATTCAAAAAGAATGTCAGATCACCTGATTTACTACTAAGGTGAGATCAACGAGAATAGAGAGGTATTCTCAAGAATATCATAGGTATTATCCCGGATCTTTTTAAACACCTTCCGAATCTCACATGACTCCTCATCTCTGCAAAATTCACATGGCTGATAAGCTTTCTCGGAAATACAATACATCATGGCGATCGTCCCTTCAAAATGACGGACTACCGTGACCAGCTTTATTTCCCTGGGATCCCGTAACAGGTAATACCCTCCGGATTTCCCGAGACGGCTGCCAACAATCCCGAGTTTTTTCATCTCCTGTAAAATATTCTCAAGAAAGCGTTGCGGAATACTTTCACTTCTGGCAATTTCGCTGATCAGAATAGCCCCTTTGCCGTATTCCTTTGCCAGCCTGGTGAGCGCCAGCATGGCATATCGCGTCTTTTTTGATAAGATCATCATCCCTTGTGACTAATTTGTTTTAGCTTCTCCGGATCATTCACGATGATCTTTTTGCCGTCCAGAGTGATAATTCCCTCTTTATTGAACCTCGAAAGTGTTGTAATGACATTCTCATGCGAACAGGCAGCAAATTCTGCAAGCTCTTTCCGGGTAATGATAAAGTCCTCAGGATTTTTATGATACACGTCATTCCACAGATAAAGCAAAACATCGGCAATCCTTCCGTTGACCTGGTTATGGGCCATACTTATGAAATTGAAAATGGAATTCTGAAACATTCCCATGGTTTCCTCACACATGGCCAGGATAAATTCTGAATGCTTTAGAGCAAGTGCCCGCATGGCTTTACTGTCTATAAGACAGATCTCGCACGTATTCATGGCTACCAGCGAAAAGATGTTCGTCTCCTTGAAAAACAGGTTCGCAGCGCCAAGCAATTTTGGCCCACCCACAATGGTCATGATATACTTAGTTCCGGATCCGTACTGATAACTGAATTTTACGATCCCCTTATGCAGGAATACCAGGTGATGCGATTTGGCTCCCTGTTTCAGGATGGTCTCGCTTTTCTCGAAGCGGAGTTGAACAGAAGTTCGTCTGAGAAGCTCAAAATCATTTTCAGGCATATACCGGGTGGAAAGCATCCTGAAAATGCACTGTTGACAGTCATATAAGAGCCGATTTTCATTGATCATGGATAATATGTTTATTAATTAATACAGGACTATTAAAAATTTCATGTTTGTCCATCATTTATCCAAGCGTAATGTACACTTATTCGGTGAACATAATGTATATTTTTGCAAAAATAGTTTTTATTATGGAAATACAAAAAATAACAATAAAAAGCGGGTATGGTAAAGACGGGTCGAAAGAACTAGTTGGGACACTTGAATTAAAAGCAGGAGATATTATCAGTATCGTTGGACCTACAGGGTGTGGGAAAACGACCCTTATCAATGACATAGAATTATTTGCCAACCGGAATACGCCATCCGGCCGGCAGATATTGATCAACGATCTCCCTATTCCTGATGATTTTTCCTTTGATCCTTCCCATCATCCTATTGCGCTTATTTCTCAGCATACCAATTTCCTCAGCGATCTTCCTGTGGGTGAATTCCTTACCATTCATGCAAAGATCCGTGGTGCTGAAAATATCGCTGCAGTCGTTGATGAAACCATTGAATTTGCCAACCAGCTTACAGGCGAAGCCATTGTAAAAGAAACCGGTATGACTGAATTATCAGGAGGTCAGACCCGTTCGCTTCTGATTGGCGATGCAGTTGTGATCGGAAACTCCCCGATTATCCTCCTGGATGAGATCGAGAATGCCGGGATCCATAAAACCAAAGCATTGGAACTGCTGAAAAGATATGACAAGCTTTTTGTTTTTGTCACACATGATCCTACTATTGCTTTGTTATCGGATTATCGCGTGATAATGAAAAATGGAGCTATGCAGAAGGTTGTCAGGTCAAATCCGGAAGAGAAGCCTGCAGCCGATGCCCTTAGAAAAATGGATGATGTAATTCTCTACTTCCGCGGACTGATAAGAGAAGGAATAGAATTGAACCCGAAACATCTTGAAAAATTAAATAGTTAGAATATAAGTAGTTAGAATATGAAATTAATTATTTTCGCGGGTCCTCCTACATGCGGGAAGACAACCGTCATTCGCCAGGTGATCCGGCGGATGATAAAGAATGATCACAAACCGGCTTTTATAAAGATCGATGTCCTTTATGCCGATGAAGATGAGCTCATAAAAAAAGAATTCGGTATCCCGACACATAAGATCTATTCAGGAGAACTATGCCCTGATCATTGCAACGTAGTTGTTTTGGATGAAGCTGTTGAGTGGGCTGAAAAACAAGGAGCAAATTTCCTTTTCGTAGAGACGGCAGGCCTTTGTCTGCGCTGTTCTCCCTATGTTGAAAATTCTCTGGGAATTGTGGTTCTTGAAGCAACCAGTGGTATGAACCTCCCGAGAAAGGTAGGTCCGATGCTCACCATTTCCGATATTGCTGTCATCACCAAGATCGACCTTGTATCACAGGCCGAGCGTGAAGTATTTCGCTATGGCGTGAGTCAGGCTGCCCATGACGTTACCATCATGGAAAGCAATGCCCTGTACGGGATAGGAATAGATCCGATTGTCAAAAGAATAGAGAAAATAAACGAACTTGAGTTCCCGATGTTCCTTCGTGGGAACCCTCCTGTCGGGACCTGCACAATTTGTGTGGGAAAGAAAGAGATCGGAGCCAAGAATCATTTCGGAGTCCTCAGAACGATGGATCAGGAACTTTTTTATGTAGGAGAATAAAATGAACCGGGTGTATCTTGATAATGCCTCTTCAACGCCTATAGATCCGAGGGTACTGGAAACAATAACCGTGGTTTCTAAGGAATGCTACGCGAATGCCTCAAGTATGCATTCTGACGGCACACGGGCTAAAGAGATACTTGAAGACTCACGTGAAAGACTGGCATCTGTACTGAATTGTAATCCTGAGGAAGTATTCTTTACCTCGGGAGGAACTGAAGCAAATAACTGGGCACTTAAAGGATTTGCATTTGCAAACCGCCATAAAGGAAAGCATATCATAATTTCCGGGATCGAGCACGATTGTGTGCTGAATAGCTGCAGTTGGCTTCAGGATCAGGGATTTAATATTACCATGCTGCCGGTAGATGAATCTGGTATTACTGACCCTGAAGCCTTAAGGAAGGCCATCAAACCTGAGACAATACTTGTTTCAGTAATGCATGTCAATAATGAGCTCGGAACGATTCAACCCGTTAATGAAATCGGTCGCATTACGCGTGAAACCAACGTAACTTTTCATGTTGATGCCTGCCAGTCTTTTGGTAAAATTCCCATCGACACAAAAGCAATACAGGCAGATATGATTTCGGTAAATGCCCATAAAATTTATGGTCCGAAAGGCACTGCAGCACTGTATATTAAGAATGGCACAGTCATCGAGCCATTGTTGCATGGCGGCGGACATGAAAGAGGGTTAAGATCAACAACTGAAAATATTCCTTCAATTGCTGGATTTTCGAGGGCTGCAGAATTGTCTAATGAATTGTTGAAGGAAGAACAGATCCGGATAGGACAATTGTGTCTGAAATTAAAATCAAGATTATCAGAAGAATTCGATAATGTTTATTTCAACGGGAGCCAGGAATACCGCGTCCCCGGATTAATAAATTTCGCCTTTAGTGGTCAGGAAGGCCAGGCGATGCGTTTGCTTCTTATGCTTGACGATGAACATATTTCAGTATCTACAGGCTCTGCCTGTTCTTCTAACCACCCTGATTCAGGTGGATCACACGTTTTAAAAGCCATTGGCAGAGATCCGGTGAAAGCCCGGGGAGCAATCAGGATCAGCATCGGACGGTTTAATAGTGAAAACGATATTGATCAGTTTTGTGATGCTTTATCAGGGATCATGAAAAATCTCAATCAATTTTAACATTAAATAAAATGAACGGAATGAGAAACTTAACGATAGAAGAAGAACTCCCAATGCTCGATTGCGGAGCATGTGGGTTTAAAACCTGTGGTGAATTTGCTACACTTTTACCTCAAAATCCTGAAGAGCTGAAACGCTGCATCCATCTCAACAGGAATAAGAACGGAAATGGTAGCACTTCTGTCTTAAAACCATCAGCGCACCAGGGAATTGCAGAAAAAAAGGGATGGATGGATAATCTTCAGAGACCATTTGATTTTATTCTTGATTGCTTTGAGAACGAACCGGGTCCGAGGGAAACTATTCTTCCTTATAACCCCGCACTCGTCAAAGAACTTGGCGTCAAAAAAGGCGACGTTATGATCGGCCGTCCTATGGGGATGTCCTGTGGCTGCCCGATTACGCATTGCGGGATTGTGACCGGAACTGATCCGAGGAATGGTGTCATTAACTGGTGCGTCACAGGACCTCTTAAGCCCCGCAATGAAGGCTTCATAGATATAGGATATTATGTGGCACAAGCCTATGATGGGTTGATCAAGGAGTCTAAAGAAGAGATCAAACTGGGAAGAAGATACTGGTTTCTCCCCAGAAGATGCATGCTTCAGTGGCGTCATAGCGGTCTCGTCAACGCCGTGACCCGGATGAAAGATGGTGGCTATAAGGTGAGAATTGAAGGTTTATTTATTGGTTAAACCATTAAAAAGTCGTCAGATAAATTTTTTATTTCCTTCAGGAAAACGTAGAGTACGTTGATGAAGAAAGGCCAGATCAACGATCTGACCTTTCTTTTACGTGATTGCTAGTGGAAATATTTTGGTAAAACTACTTGACTTTCTGCGTAAAATTACATATGTTTGCTAATTGGTATTATTATTTATCAATTAATATATAAATGGCGCATAAGTCAAGGATAATGATCGTTGAAGATCATGACCTGTTCAGGAGCGGGTTAAGAAGGGTAATTGATGAAATAAAGTACCTTGAATTCGTGGGTGAAGCAGAGAACGGGGCAGCTTTTTTAAAATTACTTCCAAAAGCTAAACCGGATATTGTTCTGATGGATATCAAGATGCCGGTTTTGGACGGAATTAAAGCAACAGAAGAAGCCCTCAAGATAAATCCAAATTTAAAGATAATCATACTTACTCTTTTCGGAGAGGAAGAGTACCTTTATACCATGATCGAAAAAGGCATTTCCGGATTTATGTTAAAGAACACATCGATCAGCGAACTGGAAAAAGCCATTCAAATGGTTTCTGACGGACATCAATATTTCTCACCCGAAGTAAGTGGAATGCTTGCAAAAAAGATCAAGGATAATCTCTTAGTAAACCTCCGCCTGACCAGTAAAGAAAAAGAAGTTCTGAGGTTACTCTGCAAGGGATATTCCTCTTCTGAAATGGCTAAGGAACTGTTTCTCAGTAAAAGGACTGTAGAAGGTTACAGGGCACGGCTTCTGCAGAAAACCGAACAATCCAACACCCTTAACCTGGTGATTTATGCTCTAAAACATAAGTTGGTACCTGAAAACTGAACATTTCTTAACAGGCTGGCATTATCTGATACAAGGAACTACACAGGAACGGCATCTATCTATAAACCCTGGAATCATCAGATTAATATAATGTTTTCAATTGATCAAAACTTACTTATCAATTAGATCAGGGTAATACCGTATATTTGACCTTTTAAATTTCTCAAAGAAACTCCTGTTGAAAAAACTCTTCGGGCAAGTTGATTTTTTCAGGAATACGGTTATTCTTGTTTTTGGGACAGGCGTTGCCCAAATGATTCCTATTCTGCTTCAACCTATACTACGACGAGTATATGCTCCTGCAGATTTCGGTGCATTTGCCGTCTATTTCAGCATGATCGGTATCCTCGTGGTAATTGCCAATTTCCGTTACGACCTGGCAATCGGACTGCCTGAAAAAGA
>JBEKQA010000198.1:0-7912 GCA_049520195.1 Bacteroidales bacterium | reverse complement strand
GGTCGGGAAGTTTCTTTGACCTTATCCGGCACACTGCTTCCCTGACATCTTTTATTCCGGGACGAGCCACCTTCATAAGTTTCAGTTCTTCCCTGATATTCCCATATTCAAGGCAAAGTATTGGTTTCTTCATTAAGCGGAAGGTAACATTCAGAATGATGAAACGACCTTTCATCTGCGATTTAAATATACTCTCCCGATAACCTAACTGGCAGTCTTCTTTTAATAGTATCTTTTTTACTTTATCAACGAGGTCGAATGCTTCTAACTCTGTAAAGGAATCCTTCATTTCGACCCCATAAGCACCTATATTCTGGACCGGACTGGTTCCGGCATTTCCCGGTATTGCTGAAAGATTCTCAATACCACCCCATCCATTATCAACGCTGAATTTCACGAGGTCATCCCAATTTTCTCCAGAGCTGGCTCTAACATGCACCGCTTCTTCATCTTCTTTAATTACCCGTATCCCTTTGGTTGAGATCTTGAGGATTTTACCTGGATAATCCTTGATAAACAGGATGTTGCTACCACCACCAAGAACTAAAAAGGGAAGATAACTATCCTCCTGATCTTCTGCTAGTTCAATAATATCCTCCTCAGTCCTGGCTTCCTCAAAATATTGCGCTCTGACATCAATTCCGAAAGTATTAAATGACTTAAGAGAAATTTGTTCCCGGTACTTCATAACTTAAAGAATTCAGTTCAAATTTAATCGAATTGCCTTTACCTTCAAAAGGAATTTTATTTTAATTACTTTTGCTGATAAGTTTATGGACTCTTGAAACGCGTAATTATTTCCGTAACCAATGATCTTTCCACCGACCAGCGCGTTGACCGGGTTTGTAATACACTGGTAAAGATGGGATTCAATGTCTTGCTTGTAGGCAGGGTACTGAAATATAGTCTTCCTCTAAAATCAAGGAGCTACAAGACGAAGCGCATGTGGTTATTCTTTAATAAAGGTCCCTGGTTTTACGTTGAGTACAATATTCGACTTTCCTTATTCCTGCTTTTCCATAAAGTTGACCTTATTGTATCCAATGATCTTGACACGCTTTCGGCGAATTATCTTATTTCGAAACTCAGGAGGTTGCCTCTGATACATGATTGTCATGAGTATTTTCGTGGAGTTCCGGAACTAAACGGGAGATCGGGAACTACACGGATATGGAAAAAGATTGAAGATCATATTTTCCCTAAACTTCGTTCCGTTTATGCAGTCAATGCTTCTATTGCGGAGATTTATCGAAAAGAATACGGAAATGATGTCAGGGTTATCAGAAATGTTCCTCTAAGCAAGATTGGCTCTGTCCCTAAATCAAAATCAGATCTTGGAATACCTGAAGAATCAGAAATAATTCTTTATCAGGGGGCTATAAATGTCGAAAGAGGTTTAGAGGAAGCGATCCGTGCAATGAAATTTACCAGAGATAAAGTTTACCTGGTCATAATTGGCACTGGTGGCATACTGGAACAGCTGAAAAGAATGGTCATAGAAGAAGGAGTCCGTGAAAAAGTTATTTTTACTGGTCCAATTGCCTTTGAAGAGCTCTATAAATACACTTTAATGGCAGATATCGGCATATCTATCGAAAAAGACGTAAGCATTAATTATCATTATTGCCTGCCTAATAAATTTCTGGATTACATACAGGCAGGGCTACCTGTCTTGATTTCTCCTTTACCTGAAATGAAAGCCATTGTTGAAAAATATAAAATCGGGGAGATGATTGAAAGTCATGACCCCTATTATCTTGCAAACAAATTCAATGATTTGTTAGAAAAAGGGAAAAGATCATTATTCTTTTTTGATAATCTGCAGAATGCATCCACAGATCTTTGCTGGGAAAATGAAGAAGAAGAATTAATAAAAATTTTTAGACCTTATGTCTGACCAACACCTTCATATAATCTCCTTCACTATTCCATATCCTCCAAACTATGGCGGTGCTATCGATATTTTTTTCAAGATCAAAGCTTTGTATTTAGCTGGTGTAAAAGTGCACTTACATTGCTTTTCATATGATCGCAACCCCGCACCCGAATTAGAACAGTATTGCCATGAGGTATATTATTATCCCCGGAAGACAGGTCTCAGGTCTGCACTAACATGGAAGCCTTATATAGTTTATAGCCGGCGTTCTGATCAATTGTTGAGTAATCTTCTGAAAGACGAATATCCAATCCTATTTGAAGGACTTCACAGTTGCTACTATTTGACAAATACTGCATTAAAAAACCGAATCCGAATTTACCGTGAAAGCAATATTGAGCATCTATATTATTACCATCTATTTAAGGCTGAATCAAATCTCCTGAAGAAACTCTTTTATATTCTATCCAGTTTGAAACTTAGGGCATTCCAGTCTACTCTTTCTCACGCATCTATGATGTTCACTGTTTCAAGTGAAGACCATGAGTACCTTTCCCGAAAGTTCCCCACGACCCAGGTTGAATATCTGCCAAGTTTTCATAAAGATGATGAAGTTAAAAGCCTTTCCGGGATGGGTGATTTTGCACTATACCAAGGGAATCTAAGTGTTGCAGAAAATAAGAAAGCAGCAGAGTACCTGATAAAAGAAGTTTTCAGGGATTCAGGGATTCATTTTATCATTGCCGGCATGAATCCATCAAGATCATTGGTGAGACTTGCTGATAAAATTTCAAATATAACTTTGATCGCCAATCCAACAGATCAGACAATGTCGCAGCTTATCAGTTCGGCACAGGTTAATATCCTTGTCACTTTTCAACCAACAGGGTTAAAATTAAAATTACTTAATGCTCTCTTTAACGGGAGGTTTTGCCTTGTAAACCCCGGGATGATATTTGGAACTGAGCTCGGAGACCTATGTGAAATCGGAACGAATAATTCAGAGCTCAGACAAAAAGTCACTGAACTTATGCGTCAGACCTTTGATGAACAAAGACTTTCCCAGCGTAAAGAAAAGCTTTTACAGTACCATTCTAATAAAGAGAATTGCATACGCTTGTTGAATTTATTATCTTTGTTCTCCAGGCGTAGAAAATTCTGAAATAATTACCAATTCTTAATCCATGAAAAAGATCCTTATCCCTGTTGATTTCTCCGGGAATACTGAGATTGCGTGTTCTTATGCCTTGGAGATTGCTGATAAAGAAGGCTCAGTGATACGCCTTTTTCATACATATTCCGACCAATTCATCATTGCTGACAGCTCATTCCCTGATACTATAGATATGAGCACTATGTACAATGAAGAATTGTTGAAGGAGATCATGCATCAATCGGAAAAGAAGATGGAATCGTTGCACTCTCACCTTGAAGAGAAAGCAAAAAAATACTTCAAGAAAGATATCGAATTTCAGATTAGCCTCGTAGGTGGAGAAATTGAAAGTGAACTCCATGAACAGACCAAGGAATTTCTCCCAGACATGGTTGTTATGGGAACCCGTGGAACAGGGAAAACAAGCAATCGATGGGGAAGGGTTTCGACTCACATCATCAATAATTCAAAGGTTCCTGTATTGACTGTACCGGAGATTAAAAAATTCAGAGGGTTTGACAAGATCATGTTAGCAGCTGATCTATCTCAAAAGGTTGAAGAATTGATTCATAAGATATTCTTTATCTTCCATGAATTTCCAGTTCACTTGTATTGTGTTCATTTTCTGATCAAAGAGAATGAATCTGAGGAGAATAATAAGATGGAAAAACTCAGGAATATCTTTCGTAAAGAAGAAAAAGCAGGGAAGATTTCATTCAACCTAGTTGAAATCAAAGAGGATAAACAATTCATTATTAACCGGGAGATCGAAAACCAAGCTATTGATCTAATTGTTTTCCAGCCACATAAGCACAATATGTTTTATAACTTGTTTACCAGTAAGATTACTAAAAAGAACTTCCAGGCCACAAATGTGCCATTATTGAGCTTGCCTCTTTGTTGAGTTCTTATTGGAGTACGATTCGTCTAAGTCGGTAGTTATCATATTCGTACATTTCCCAGTACTGGTTTTCGAACCCATTTCCCTTCGAAGATGAAAACCTGAAATCTGTTTGGAGTGACTTCAGGCGTAAGTCAGGGACACAATGTGCAAATGATTTTCCATATCTCCAGAGGGCTGTAATAAAATAGAAAGTTATATCAAATCCCTGGAATGCAAGTATATCCGGGTCTGTCTGATACTGTCCCTGGTACTTTGCAATAAATTTCTTTACATCCGGGTTATCATAATCGATAAAATAGGGCGCCATGACATGTGTTTTCAGGTTCACTAAATAATCAGATTCAATATCATCAAAGCGATCCCATCTGGGTAATCCTAGCAGTGTTGCACTAAATTCATTACGATGTTCATTAAGGTTAGTAACCACATCAAGAACGAATGATTTATCATCTGAAATCAAAATAATTATATTCCCCTTGCCCTTGGATAAGAGGCTAAGTACCTCTCCATATCCGTCAGCCAAATGAACATTCTCTTTTTTTTCTTGTGTCTGGGTTATAATATTGTTGGCAAGAGTTTTATTCGATCGTTGATTATCGCTGATCACAATAATTGTACTGTCTTTATAATTGTCATCAAGGTAATGCAATAACTCAGCAGTTTGGCTTTTAAGAGAAGGCCTTACCTTGAAGACGTTTTTATGTTTATCCAGGATCTGCTCACGTTCTGATAAAGGATTGACAATGGGGATGTCATTTTTTTCGGCAAAGTCAGAAAGCATTGTGAAATTCTTGTGATAACTCATACCGAAGATTATATCTGAATTCCGGAATTCCGGATCCTGGATGAGTTTAACAGTTTTCATGGAATCATGCCCAAGATCATAAACAGTAACCTTTAATGAAACTCCAGACTTCTCTAATGAATCAAGAGCCATCCGTACCCCTTCATAATACGGAACGAATTGCAAAGGCCGGTTTTCCTGAGAATCGGCATCTGGGTCAGGACTGACGTCCATTTTTTCGACATCGTTAAGATACAAAGGAATCACCAGGGCAACATTATAAATCTTCTTCATCGAAGATTTATCTTTCCCACATGGAATAACCTCCTCTTCAACAGGTTTGGATTGTTTTTTCTGTTCATCATTCTTAACTGATTGTTTCTTTGGGGATTCTTTTGCTTGTGAAACCAGTATTCTGATCTTCTGGCCAGCTTTAAGGCCTTCCTTTATTACCGGGTTGTCCTCTATTATTTCGTCAATATCAGCATCATATGCCTTGGATATCATATAAAGAGTCTGTCCTTTCTTGACTATGTGAATATAGTAATTCTTCCCTTCAATCTGTTCGATCTTGGTTGATCTCATCTGTCGAAGTACATCTTGAGCCTGACTATATATGGAAAAGATTACACCAAAGATTATAATGATGAAGAACTTATTCATACTGTTCTAGTTATTCCCATTCAATCGTAGCAGGTGGTTTTGAACTGATGTCATAAACCACCCGGTTGACCCCTCTTACTTTATTGATGATATCATTGGATATTCTTGCAAGAACATCATAAGGCAACTGCGCCCAGTCAGCAGTCATTCCATCCGTTGAAGTCACTGCACGGAGACTGACGACATTCTCGTAGGTACGTTCATCGCCCATTACTCCAACGCTCCGTATTGGAAGCAGAATTGAAAATGCTTGCCAAACAGAATCATACAAGCCATTAGATCTCAATCCATTAATGAAGATATCATCAACTTCCTGTAAAATCTTTACCCGATCTCTTGTAATCTCTCCTAAAATACGAACTGCCAGTCCCGGGCCTGGAAAAGGATGCCTGCTGATGAGCTCATTATCGATACCAAGTGTTGATTTAATAGTGGCAGAAGGACCATTAATAGAAACCGACTCGATAACATCCGGGTATATGGTACCCTGAGCCAACCAATGAATATTTTTTATTTTCCTTGCTTCTTCCTCAAAGACATCAATGAATATTTTCCCGATGGTCTTTCTCTTCTTTTCAGGATCAGAAACCCCATCCAAAGCATCCAGAAACAGGTCAGAGGCATCTACACCTTTCACATTCAAATGCATATGCTGATATGAGTCCAGTACCTTGTGAAATTCATTTTTACGGAGAAGGCCATTATCTACAAAAATACAATGGAGATTAGAACCGACTGCCTGATGGAGGAGTACTCCTGCCACTGTTGAATCAACGCCTCCTGATAATCCAAGAACCACTTTATCTTCACCTATTTTCTCTTTCAACCAGGAAACAGTCGACCCGATAAATGATTCCGGTGTCCAGGAACCAGAACAACTGCAAATACTTATTACAAAGTTCTTCAGGAGTACTGAACCCTCTGTTGAATGATAGACCTCAGGATGAAATTGGATACCAAAGGTCTGCTCATTGTCAATAGAAAACCCGGCAACATTCACATCTGTTGTCCCTGCTATGATTTTAAAGGATGCAGGAATCTTCTTTATGGTATCTCCGTGTGACATCCATACCTGACTACCATCAGTTAAACCTTTCATTAAAGGGTTTGTTCTCTCGATAAATGAAAGATTTGCCCTTCCATACTCACGACTATCAGAAGCTTCTACCTCACCTCCATCATTTTGTGCCAGATATTGTGCGCCATAACAGACTGCCAATATCGGAATATTTTTCCTGAAAGCTGAAAGATCTGGTGCAGGTGAATTCTTATCCCTAACAGAGAATGGCGATCCTGAAAGAATCACTCCTTTGATCCATTTTGTAACTTTTGGAATCTTATTAAACGGATGTATTTCACAATATACTTTCAATTCACGCACACGCCGTGCAATCAATTGAGTATATTGTGATCCGAAATCAAGTATTAAGATTGTCTCTTGCATACTGCAAAGATAGCAAAAGATTACTTTATCGGGTAAGGGTAGCGTGGTAAATCCTCTCATTACCAACAGCATCCCTTACGACGAGTCGGAAATTGTTCTTTCCCGGTTTGATCCGCTCGTCGAAGTTATATACCAGTAAGTTGTCTTTTGCATCAAAATCCATCAGGATCCATTCACCATTCAGGGTTCCCCGATAATACCGAATTCCTGAAAAGTCATCAGAAATTTTAAAAGCCAGGGTTTGTTGTCTGCTTACATTTTTATTTTGTGAAACATTCAATGGTCTGATGACCGGTAGCGTTGTATCAACTGCAATCGTATAATTTCCAAATTCACGAACCTGTGCAGTTATGTAATTATTTTCCAGCCTGCTATTTCGGCCGCTGAAATGTCCATCTGGTTCAACTTTAACAATCAGTGCCTTGTTTAGTAAAGTTTTAGGAACACCATCAGCCTCGATATTTAGGGTGCATGCTGAATGTAAGGGGACCAGATCATTCTGTAAATGATAAACCGGTGAAAAGCTGCCATGAATTGCCGGAGATGATGAAAATATAAAGTCCAGGTCTTCATATAAAGCATCAGCAGGAAGATCAAAAGTCAAACCATTTGAGCTGAAGTGATTACTCTTTCCACATGCCAAAAATGTACCTTCAACATTATGAACTTTTACGGGTACTCCTGATGGTGGAATATAACTTCTTACCCAAAAAGTGAGCTTAGAGCATTACCAAAAGCGTCTTTTATAACGTATTGAACCCGATGTGATTTTATATCCATAAAGTCAATAATGCCATTGTTTTTAGTGTTCCCGTACATCGATAATTTGTTGTTTGGAGCAATGTATGACCTCATGATACGCTGGCCGTTTTTTACAACCTGGGGATAATCCAAGACGGAATTTGCATAGCGGGTTTCAGCAAATGCGAACCGCTCAACCTTCTGCGTAAAACAGATCGTGGTATCAATATAAAGTTCGATGGATGCGATACCACCTCTGGAGCCAGTATCATTGCTAAAAGCAAAAGCCTGGACGCCAAAAATTATTGTACCGGAAACTTGGACTGGGTGTTTGGAGATCAGTCTGC
>JBEKQA010000197.1:0-6018 GCA_049520195.1 Bacteroidales bacterium | reverse complement strand
TGTAATGATGCAGCCGGATTCAACCACGATCATCCTTGGCGATTATGTTCTTCATCCCCGTCTTATCGATTCTATATTCACTGATAAAAGCCTTTCCTGGAAGATCTCCCATGATTCAACTGAACTCACTTTAATCCCGCAAGGGAAATCAGTTCCTAAATTATCAGTAATGAAAGTCTGGATCGGAGGATACTGTTATTCCCTCCTGTTGGAGAAGTCGCGAAAGATCTGGCAGCACTTCACATTTGATCCGAAAGATAAAAAGTATACCCACGTTGAAATTGCAGGCGACATGAACGGTTGGACGCCTGGTAAATCCCCTTTACATTTGAAAGACGGGATATGGCAGACCGATTTTCTTTTATTCCCCGGGAAGTACCAATATCAGCTTGTACTTGATAAAAAATGGGTTCTGGACCCCAATAATCCTGAAGTTGTCGACAACAACATTGGCGGCTTCAATACATTGTTGCGGGTAGGATCGGTAAATCCTCCGGGGGCTCCAAACTTATATACCCGGAAAGCTGATAAAGACAAGATCTCCATTGGCATCAAAAATAAGACTAGTAATGTTTTTGTCTTCTGGCAGAATTATCAGCTTGACAGTAAATTCTGGAAAGTCGACAGTAATGGAATAAGCATCAGGATCCCGCTAAAGGCAAGAACTATCGACCGTTCATTTCTCAGGGTCTGGGCCTGCAATGCCTCGGGAACTTCAAATGAGATTCTGATCCCTCTCTCTGACGGTCGTGTAATAACGGATCCGGCAAAACTTACACGGCAGGATAAGGAAACAATGATCATGTATTTTCTGATGGTTGACAGGTTCAAAAATGGGGATCCAAAGAACGATGCCCCGCTGAAAGACAAGGATGTCGACCCGAAGCTGAACTTCCAGGGCGGAGATCTGCAGGGAATCGTTCAGACAATCCAAAGTGGATATTTCAAAGATTTGGGGATCAACACGCTGTGGATATCTCCGATTACACAAAATCCCTATGATGCCTGGAATGAGTACCCTGCTCCTCACCGGAAATTCTCAGGCTATCATGGCTACTGGCCTTTGACCTTAACCTCTGTAGATACTCGCTTTGGGACTCCCGAAGTTCTGAAACAGCTGATCAGCGAGGTTCACAACAGCAATATGAACATTATCCTCGATTATGTCTCAAATCATGTTCATCAAGAATGTAAAATCTACAAAGATCATCCAGACTGGGCAACACAACTCATGTTACCAAATCATAAAAAGAACATCCGTTTGTGGGATGAACAGAGATTGACGACATGGTTCGATGAATTCTTACCAACCCTGGATCTCACGAAGCCGGAAGTCTGCAATATGATGTCTGATTCTGCTCTTTTCTGGATAAAGAATTATGAGTTTGACGGTTTCAGGCATGATGCCACAAAGCACATCCCCGAGGTCTACTGGAGAACACTTACCAAAAAGCTTAAGAACCAGGTTATTATTCCCGATAATAGGTCTGTCTACCAGATCGGTGAAACCTTTGGAAGCCGGGACCTTATCAATAGTTATATCAACCCTGGGGAATTAGATGCCCAGTTTGATTTCGGACTCTATTTCGATGCCCGGAATGTATTCGCAAGAGATAATACCTCGTTCAAGGACCTGAATTATTCTTTACAGGAGAGTTTCAGCTATTATGGGGAGCATTCCCTGATGGGAAATATTACCGGGAACCAGGATCTTTCAAGATTCATCTCATTTGCAAGCGGAGCACTGAGCTTTTCCGAGAATGACCAGAAAGCAGGATGGGACAGGGATATCGAAGTAAAAGACACCCTTGGTTATAACAGGCTTGCTTCGCTTCAGGCTTTCAACATGACCATCCCGGGGATTCCGATTATCTATTATGGTGATGAATTTGGCATGCCGGGCGCCGGCGATCCCGATAACCGGAGAATGATGAAGTTTGACAATCTTACCCCACAGGAAAAAAGATTAAAGGCGATTGTAGAAAAGCTGACCCACCTCCGGAGCAGTTCTATGCCCTTGCTGTACGGCGATTTCAAAACCATTGAATCCGGGGACAAGGCCTTTATTTATATGAGGTCATATTTTGATAAGGTGGTATTCGTTATCTTTAACAAGGACAAATCGGCAAAAAAGATCGAGATAAATATACCGGAAAGGTTTGCACGGATTAAACTGGTCAATCAATTCGGGTCAGATGCTAAAATTGATAAGGGCAAAATAACCCTGAACCTTAAAGGAAATTCTTTCGAGATCCTGACCAATTAACAAATATGAATAAAAGAGAACTCAAGTATTAATGACATCAAAATAATACTAATCATCCGTTAATCTTCTGAATATAAATTACAATCTACAGACCTATGAATAAAACAGACATGATTCAACAATTGCCAAAAATCCTTGCTGTTATTGTTGTCATCTCAGCGGGCATCCTTATCTGGTCGTGTGCAGGTTCCCATCAGGAAGCCGGGAATAAAACTACCAGACATCCGGAATGGGCAAAAAATGCCGTTATTTACGAGGTCAATGTGCGGCAATATACCCCTGAAGGCACATTCAAGGCCTTTGAAAGCCAGCTTCCAAGACTGAAAGCGATGGGTGTCGGCATCCTCTGGCTGATGCCAGTCAATCCCATTGGAGTAGTAAACCGTAAAGGAAGTCTGGGAAGTTACTATGCCGTAAAAGATTATCTGGCAATTAATCCTGAATATGGTGCGAAAGATGATCTAAAGGAACTGGTGAAAAAGGCACATGAGTTGGGCATGCATGTGATCATTGATTGGGTTGCCAATCATACCTCATGGGATAATAACCTGATCACCGAGCACCCCGACTGGTATAAACATGATTCGGTAACGGGAAAGATTATCCCGCCTGTACCCGACTGGACGGATGTTGCCGGGTTAAATTACAAGAAGAAAGAGTTGCGTGAATATATGACCAATGCCCTGATCTACTGGGTTAAAGAAGCAGATATAGATGGATTCAGGTGTGATGTTGCCGGGATGCTTCCCATCAGCTTCTGGAATAGCGCAGTTCCTAAGATCAAGGCCGTAAAGCCTGTCTTCATGCTGGCAGAATGGGAAACTCCCGAGATGCATGACACGGCGTTTGATATGACCTACTCATGGGATATTTATCATTTGATGAATGAAATAGCACAGGGAAAGAAAACCGCAGATCAGCTTGATACAATCCTTAAAAAGGAAGCTTCAAGATATCCTGTCGATGCCTATCGTATGCGGTTTACGACGAATCATGATGAGAACTCCTGGAACGGAACAGAATTTACGCGGTTGGGTGATGCAGTAAAAACTTTCGCCGTCTTATGTTTCACAATGCCGGGAATGCCTTTGATTTATAGCGGACAGGAATCAGCCTTTAACCGGAGTTTGAAATTTTTTGATAAAGACCTGATTGATTGGGATAGTTACTCACTCGCCGGATTCTATACCTCCCTGGATGACCTTAAAAAAGAGAATGCGGCTTTATCCGCCGGCAGCGACGGGGGTAAAATGATCAAGGTGGCCTCGGATAATGATAAAAACATTTACTCATTTATAAGAAAGAAGGATAACAACACTGTTTTTGTCATCCTTAACCTTTCGAACCAAGAACAGACAGCCACCCTTAAAGGCGACAGCTTCCCTGGTGAATATAAGAGTCTTTTCGAAAACAATGAGATAAAAATTGACAGCCCCCTGTCAGTTACACTAAAACCATGGGAATACAGAGTCTATTATAAATAATTAACGAATAATAAGCCCTCAATAGTCATTTTTCGAAGTTTTCAGTTTCAGCAATACAGGTCCGAAGTGTAAAGTCTGAAGTACGAAATCAAGGTTAATTTCTTTAACCCTAAGATTCCTGGCAAGGGAACGTTTGTTTTACCAGGAATTTTTTATTAATAATCAGCCTAACATTCTGTTTTTTTAGTGTAATCAGTGGAGAGAACCATGGTTATTTGTTTATCGACTTGTGATTCATCTTGATTCGAATGTAAAACGAAGGAAGAACGAACAAAGAACGAAGGAATATTATCTTTTGAGTGAATGAATAGCGAAGTTAGAAAGGAGAAATGAAAGCCTTTTGCTCTCAGAAAGAAGGGACGAAGTACCAATTAAGGACCATAACACAGAACTCGAGGAGCAGAGTGACGTATTGGGAAGGTGACCGAGATGTGACGTCTTAAAAAAGCGTTACACAAAAACCGTAATGCTATTTCAGGACGAGACAGGATTAAATAAAAAAAAGAGGCTACCTCGATGGAGGCGGCCTCTTTTCAGGATTAAAATCATTAGTATTAATTCTTCTTCAGATTATATCTGAATATTGCACCATTAAAGTTAAGGGTAACAGTGTAATTACCGGCTGTGGCTAATGGAATACCAGCAGTACCCGGACTTAAACCCCCTGTCGAATTAGGATCGCTATAAGCCAGGTTATCGGAGTTGTTGGCTCGAAAATACACTGAGCCTGCTGAGAGGTTCTGAGTCACGCTCCAGATTTTGGCGATGGAATCATAAGTCATAGGTTGATCTGCATTCCCTGTCGAACTTCCGTATATACTCCAGGTGGTCAGTAAATAAGTATGAGTCAACGTATTAATATTCGCTGTGAGATGATAAAAACCCGGTCCTGTTGAAGGAGTAATATTGGCACCATTTAGCTCGAGTGACCCGGTTCCTCCATTATCTCCCCAGTTGGTTACCCATAGCGGATCCTTGGAGTACTTGTACTGGATCGCGCTTGCATCAAAAAAGATATATCCATCAAATATGTTGTTCGCCTTCGCTGAGTAAATCACGTCCGCTGAATCTCCTGCATTCCAGCTATTGTAATTACCGGGAACAAATAAGAATGGATAAACGATTTTTACGTAGTATGGGGTAACAACCTTACTTACTGCAGCAGAATTGATAGGCGTCATTGTGGAATTGTACATTGCCTGAACCCTGAACTCAAGCGGCAAGGGAACAGATGGATTGATATCAGGATCAAATTCCAAACCTAGCAACTGGTTATTAAGGACACTCGTTTGAACAGAAAGCGATGTAGCGGATGTCACAGATCCAATAGCAACTGCATTCTTGAAGTTATCCCCCTGCTTATCCACCTCAAGAGTGTATGTGAGAACAAGGTTGATTCCAAAATTTGCAGTCGTCCATTGAAAGGTCATCATACTATCCGCATTGGATTTTTGGAGCGCTACGGAATCCTTTGTCAGTTTCAGAACCGGTGGAACCGGATTTGAGCTGACCTCAGCTTTTTCGGCTTTTTTACACGAGAAAAAGCCCGCCAAAGCTATTATAAAAATAATTATTGATAGTTTTTTCATGATATATCGAATTTAAAATAAATTAATATCCCGGGTTTTGTTTCAGATTCGGATTTGCAGACACATCGGCAGCAGGTAACGGGAAAATATTGTATTTCACATCCGTCCCTACACCACTGCTAACACCGCCTTTCCATGGCCATAAATATGTACTGGTCGTTAATTCTCCAAAACGAACAAGATCAGTTCTCCTGTAACCTTCCCAGTATAGTTCACGTCCTCTTTCATCTAAAATAAAAGGAAGAGTTAGCTGGTCTGCAGTAATATTGCCTGAATTATCACCATATGCCCTGGTTCTCAAATTATTGACTAGTGTCAATGCCGTACTAAGATCACCACCGCCTCCACCTCTCAGAACTGCTTCAGCATACATCAGGTAAACATCACCAAGACGGAACATCGGGAAATCTATATCTTCGAAATTAAGATTAGATCCGGGGGCTCCGCTTCTGGTAACATTTTTCCACTTGGTTACTGCATAACCATCATTGAAGTTACCAATATCATTGATGTCAAGTGTTTGACCGTTTGACCAGAACATTGCCCTGTGATCGTAAGCATTTCTGACTATAGTATAGGTATAATCAGGAATTCCAAGCTTAATGGATACTGTATAAGTTCCTGCAACAGCAACGGCAATATTGGAGCCACCGGCCTCCAGGATACCATTACCGGCGTT
>JBEKQA010000196.1:0-6060 GCA_049520195.1 Bacteroidales bacterium | reverse complement strand
TTCACTTTGTCACTCTGTTACTCTGTCACTGTTATTTCGCAATTTCGATATCTCGCTATTTCGCCATTTCACTTTGTCACTCTGTTACTCTGTCACTGTTATTTCGCCATTTCGCGTCACGTGTTACGCGTCACACGTCACCAAACGCCCCTCCCTCTTGGGGGAGGGGTTGGGGGTGGGGTCACTCCCCTCCCTCTTGGGGGGTCACTCCCCCATATAGATTAGAAAAGTTCAGTCTTGACTGAATCTTTATTGAATCCTCTCAGTTTGATCTCCGTGACAACTTTTTTAGTAGAAAGAGGAAACTCGCTTTTCATGATCCAGTCATAATAGGATGGCTCATCCTTGAATACCTGTTCCACCGGTTTCCCTTTATGCTTACCAAAATTAAAGACCTCCACATTATTCGGATTATAAACAATATGGCCGATCAGATCGACGTTTCGTGAAGCAATTGAAAACTCACTGAGTGCTTTGATATCATTCGTTACAGGCTTGTACGTTTTACCGCTTTTGATGGTGATCTCGGCATCTTTATACCTGTCAAGCTGAGCAACCAGGATCTCATAAGTTGCAAGTGTATCCGCTTCAGCGCTGTGGGCATTGATAAGATCTTTCCCACAATAGAACTTATAAGCAGCACGGAGGTTCCTGGGCTCCATTTTATGAAAGATGTTCTGGATATCGACAAAGCGACGTCCCTTCAGATCAAAATCAATACCGGCCCTGAAAAACTCCTCGGCCAGTAATGGGATATCAAAGTGATTGGAATTAAAACCTGCCAGATCACAGTTATCCAGGAACTGGACTAACTCATGCGCAATTTCAGAGAATTTCGGGGCATCTTTGACATCTTCATCCGTAATACCATGAATTGCAGTCACCTCTTCGGGAATATGCATTTCAGGGTTTATCTTCAGCGTTTTGATCTTGATGCTGTTGTCAATTGCCACACGTACAATGCAGATCTCGACGATCCTGTCTGTCGTTACTTTGATCCCCGTAGTCTCAAGATCGAAAAAGGCAAGAGGGCGTGAAAGGTTCAGGTTCATTTCAGATATTCTGGTTAGTATCGAAGTTTTCCAGGTAAGAAACCATTTTATTTAAGAATTGTCCGCCCAGAGCGCCATCGATCACCCTGTGATCAAATGTGATGGAGAGGATCATCATATGCCTGATCGCAATGACATCGCCATCGGGTGTTTCAATAACAACCGGCCTTTTCTTTATCGAGCCCACAGCTACAATGGCAGTCTGTGGCTGGTTGATGATTGGGGTCCCTGCAAGAGTTCCAAAAGATCCGAGGTTGGTCAGGGAAATGGTACCCCCGCCAATTTCATCTGGTTTCAGCTTTGAAGAACGGGCTCTGTCTGCAAGGTCTATGACATCACGTAAGATGCCGAACAGGTTCTTCTGATCCGCATTCCTGATTACAGGAACAATGAGATTGAAATTGGGTAACGAAACAGCCATCCCTACATTGATGTTCTTATGGTAAACGATGCTGGTCCCATCTACGGAAACGTTGACCTGGGGATAATCCCTCACTGCCTTGGCTATCGCTTCTATGAAGATCGGGGTGAAAGTAAGTTTCATACCCTGCCTCTTCAGAAATTCGTCCTTATGCTTCTCACGCCAGTTAACAATCCTCGTCATATCCACCTCTATGAATGAAGTCACATGGGGCGACGTCTGTACCGACTTTACCATATGCCCCGAGATCAGCTGTCTGATCCTGTCCATCTCAACAACCTGGTCTTCACCGGTAAACGCAACAGGTTCCGGCTTATAAACTGAGATCTCCTGCTTGATTCCTTTTCCTCTGGATGCTACATAGTCTAACAGATCCTGCTTGGTCAAACGGCCTTCACTTCCCGATCCCGGGATATGTTCAAGCTCCTGCATGGAAATGTTTTCCTGCTTTGCAATATTCTTTACCAACGGGGAATAGAAACGTCCGGATTTGTTCTCTTCAGTGTCAACGGGGGCTACTTTTGGAAGCGTTTCTGGAGCTTTTACATCTGCCGGCTGTGCTTTCTCTTTAACTGATACTGAAGCAGATGTTTGACCTTCAGGAACTGTTTTACTTTTTTCGGTTCCCTGGGTTTCCCCGGCTAAATCATCACCTCCAAGATCAATCACTGCAATTACGGTACCGATGGAAACCACGTCTCCCTCATTAAACAACCGCTTCAGCAGAATTCCTTCAACAGGTGAAGGAATCTCTGAATCCACCTTGTCAGTCGCGATCTCGAGAATGGATTCATCCTCTTTAATCGGATCTCCCTCCTTCTTCAACCATTTTGTGATGGTTGCTTCTATGATACTTTCACCCAGCTTGGGCATCACTATCTCAAATTTTGCCATATTCCCGACAAATTTTCAGGTTAAAGTACAAAGGTAATGATATTATTATTTAAAACGATTCAAAACAATATTTTACTTTTTCCCCAGTTCCCGGAACCCTTTGAATATAATCTTAAGATCATTGGAAATCTTATAGTCACGGGCATACATGATGTTCAGCCTGAAAGCTGCCTCGGGAAGAATGTTTTTATCTTCGAATGCGTCAATCGGGGTAAGGATCCCTTTCCTGATTTCCGGGAGTCGCTGGCCTTCGGGGTCACTATATGTTGTATACCCCACGAGTGATTTCCTGGAGACGAGAACGGAGAGCAGGTTTATTAATAAATGAAAAGGATTCCTGACAAAAAAAAGATCTATAGGATAAAAGATCAGGAGTATAAAGCTTACTATAATGTCGAGTAGCCGTTTGTTCCGGCGGTTTGAAACCTTGGTAATAGCATTGATATCAATCACATAAAGGTCGCCGGAGGTATTAATGGAGTTGCTTCCTATAATCGAAAGGCTTTCCGGGGGTGCAATCTTATAATCCACCTGCTGGTCTTTCAACTCTGACATCTTATCGATGATCACCTGGGCAGGAACATCTTTTGCACAGAAGATCACTTCACTGATCTTGTGGATGGTAATGACCTCTCTGATTTGTTCAAGTTGACCCAGGAACCCATTTGAGTCGTTTTTATGGTTTTTATAACTAACCAGACCCACAAAGGCAGGATTTACAGAAGTTTTTTTCAGCAGACTGGAAACGCGTTCTGCCTCCTCCTTTTCTCCGACAATAATGAACCGTTTATTCTTTTCGGAACCGATTCTCACACTATTGAAATGAAGAAGATGAAGCGTAATCCGTAAAAAAATCATTATGGACATTCCCCATAAAGCCCCAAGAATGATGAGTGCCCGGGAGAACCGGTAATGTTCTGGTAAAAGACTGTAAAGAACCAGAATGATGAAAGTACCTGCAAACATTCCCTGGATAATTTTACCCAATCTTAACGGCTTGTCGTAGCCTCCTGCAAGATAAACACATAGCAACCATATGATGACATATACCGGTAAGGCTATCCAGAGGAATTCCGGAGGATAATGCCCCCCTTGGGGAAAAATAATAGTCCTTTCCCAATAATTTTTAATAAAATAAATACCTGAATAAAGAAAAATAGTGTCAATTAAGGGGAGAGAGATTCTTGCAAAAGACCGGGTCAGTATGGAGACCAAGGCACGAAAGTAAATGGCAAAATTGATCAGAAACGAAAAACTACGGGCATTTTTATGCGAATAATGCTTTTTAGCAAATATGATCATTGCATTATAAAACATAAATACATAATTCAGACTGCTTTTCTTTGTACTCTCGCCCTTATAATGAATAATCCTGGCCTCGGGATAGTAATAATTTTTATATCCTGCCTGTGTGATACGGTAGCTCAGATCAATATCTTCCCCATACATAAAGAAAGTCTCATCCAGGTATCCGATCTTATCCATGACCTCTTTTCGTAAAAGCATGAATGCTCCCGACAGGATATCGACTGGATGAACTTTTTCCTTATCCAGGTAACCCAGGTGGTATTTCCCAAATACCCTGGATCTTGGAAAGATGGCAGATAACCCGAATACCTTATAAAATGCAACTGAAGGTGTGGGTAATCCACGTTTTGATTCAGGTAAAAACTTTCCCTTACCATCCAGCATCTTTACGCCCAAACCTCCGGCATCCGGATGCTCATCCATGAATTGGATGGATTTCAGCAAAGTATCATCTTCCAGAAGGGTATCTGGGTTAAGCAGCAACAGGTATTGACCGGTTGCTTTGGCCAATGCCTGGTTATTGGCTTTTGAAAAGCCCTTATTATTTTTATTTTCAATCAGATGGACTTCCTGGAATTTATTCTTGATCATTTTTACAGAACCATCCACCGAATTATTATCCACAACGAAGATCTCAGAATCAATGCCACTGCATGCCTTTAATGTCGAATAAAGGCATTGTTCAAGAAAATACCTGACATTATAATTAACGATAACAATAGATAGTTTCATTTATGCAGCTTCTATTTTCAGCTTTACTGCTTTTCTAATTCAAAAGTCACTACAAAGATCCTTGTTCTATCAACTGAACTATGTGTTCGATTGCCTTATCATTACCCTCCGGATCATATTGGGTATGAAGATCGTACCCGAAAATCCGCGCAAGGGTCTGATAAATAAAAGCATTGAAGCTTCCCCTGAGTTCTTTCACAATGTCAAAAGTAGAATTACCGGTTTGACGATAAACAAGTTTTATTAATATTTTCCCCTGGGTAAAGGTAAGATCTTTGATCTCATTACCAAACTGCGCTTTCAGGTCTTTTTCAGCAGCTTTGATAAATTTTTTCCTTGCCCTTTCCGTTGGAATACTGTCAAGAACATGTTTGTACTCCGTAAGTTTTTGCCCGGCTATCTTTGCATATGGATACACCTTCTTGACATTGTACACCAGTCTTCCATAACTTACCAATTCTGTCAAAGTTGCATTGTCAAGTGGCGGAAAGACCACAACATTCTTCATATCAACATATGGGATGGTATCTCCATTAATGATCTTCCCCTGAACCACCATATGTTTTATTGTGTCCTGAGAAAGAAGATTCGGCACCATACCGAATGAAAGGAAACAGAGGACCATCAACTTTCTCATCAGGCTTGGAATACAATGATATCGCTTTTAGAACGAATGCAGGTTGCCCTTATTGTCATGCAACTTTTAACCGGGCAACATTCATCCGGTCGAATTTTTCTTTAACAAACTGCAACGTTAGTTTAAGCGTTTTAACGGTATTTTTCGATGGAAGGTCATACATAGCATCAGTCATGACTGCCTCCATTATTGATCTGAGCCCACGGGCGCCAAGTTTGAATTCAATCGATTTATCAACAATGAAATCCAATGCATCTTCATCATAACTCAACTTGATCCCGTCCATTTCAAATAATTTGACATATTGCCGGGTCAGCGAATTCTTGGGTTCGGTGAGGATACGCCTTAAGGTCTGACGGTCTAATGAATGGAGATGGGTAACAATTGGCAACCTTCCTACCAGCTCGGGGATCAATCCATAACTTTTTAGGTCAACTGACGATACATACTGCATCAGGTTATCCTTATCGATCTGGTCACGCTCACGATTAGAAGTATACCCAATCTTATTGGTCTGCAACCTTGCTCCTATTTTCTTCTCGATACCGTCAAATGCACCTCCTGTGATGAAAAGGATATTCTGTGTGTTCACCTGTATCATCTTCTGCTCAGGGTGCTTCCGGCCACCCTGCGGCGGAACATTCACAATTGTTCCTTCGAGCAGTTTTAACAATGCTTGCTGAACACCCTCACCGGAAACATCCCTCGTGATTGAAGGATTATCGCTTTTCCTGGCAATTTTATCGATCTCATCAATAAAAACTATTCCTCTTTCTGCTGCAGCTACGTTGTAATCAGCTACTTGTAACAAACGAGCAAGAATACTTTCAACATCCTCTCCAACATATCCGGCCTCTGTAAGAACAGTCGCATCTGCTATACAGAACGGGACATGCAACATACGGGCAATGGTCCGCGCAAGTAACGTCTTGCCTGTACCGGTTTCCCCGACAAGGATCACATTGGATTTTTCAATCTCAACATCATCCTCCTGGGCTTTTTTAAAGTGCAATATC
>JBEKQA010000195.1:0-8248 GCA_049520195.1 Bacteroidales bacterium | reverse complement strand
ATAAATTATGTAAATCGTTATTCACTCGTTCTACAACATAGCCCTTATTATAATGCTTTATATCAAGTAATTGACCAGGATGCCAAAAATCTTTTAAGAGTTTACCTTTAGCTGATAGAATGAATAAAACTGATTGATACCATTTCCCATCGCCCATTAATACCGCAATATGGCTTTCACCTCTATCTTGTGTGAACAATATATCATTGGTCTTTAAATTAAATGAATTATCTGCTGGAGTTTCATAAGGGCATTTTATTGAGTATTGATACGTAAAAGGCCATATTACTTTGTGACTGTTCAAAGCAACGATTTGATTTTTATTACCACCTAATTCGTCGAAACCTACAATAACATTATTTTTCCCTTTGTCATACAAATCACAAAGTACAACTTTGTTAATATGAGATTCAAATATTCTAATTTTTATTTTTCCAATTTCGTTATATAAGGTAAGTACCTTATCATTTGCTTCAGCTTTAATAATATTATTGCCGAAATACAAATACAAAAAAAGCGATATGATTGCGGATACAAGTCCAATAAACGAAAAACCTCCATAGAGATGAGTCCACCAAGGTCGCTTTTTCAAAAATTTACAAAACCGTTTATTTGGAGCAAATGATTTCATTTTTATGATCTTAATTTGACTATTTTATAAGTATTTACACTTCAATCCTTATTTATTTCGCAATTTAAGATAAGTCTATTTTCTAGGGAGCAATTCTATTTATCTATCATTTCTAGTTTTTTATAATCATCGTGACTACTTAATAAATTTAACTAGATTGGGTACTGGTTCATTTTTTTTGAGAACTTTTATTGAATCACAAAAAGTGGTACTTGCGTTATCAAATATTACAGCATTTAACTTTTTGGAATAGATCACAATGAAGAATGTGTTTTTTTTCGAGACAAAGTAATGTTGGTTAGATTGCTTGACCGTTTTCGCAACTCCTTGAGTTGAAAATTCTTCATTTTGCTCAAGAAGGGTCAAGTATTTATCATAGGTTAAATTTGATAAATCTCCTTTATATTCTCCAAATTTCATCAAATGTCCACGTAGATGATAATTAGCAGTTGGAAATGCTTCAAGAAATTCATCCAGTTGTTTCTGGACTTTTTGCGTTGTACAAGAGAAAATCAGGACAACTGCAATCGACAATATCGTGAAATTTCTTTTCATTTCAATGCTATTTCCAAAACTCAGGTACAATATCTAAATTATTATGAACGCTAAGAAGACGACCCGTATCAAGATCAATTGCTGGGATATCGTTTTCTGTGAATGGTGGCCCACCATTAAACACGAAATTATATGCATTTTGAACAATCGGTTCGAATTTAGTAAAGAACCTGGGAATGCAATCATTGAAATAATCCACTTTATCTCGATAACAAAAGGTATTATCCCTATCGAAGACAGGTTTTGTAAGGAAGAGAACATCTGTCGTTTCTATAGAATTAGCCTTCTGATATATAATTGAATCTGTCAGTTGTCCCCGAATTATGTCAGGATAATCACTGGAAGCTAAGGAAAACATATTTTCCAATCCTTGTATCCAGTCACTGATATTACCAATTGTATCTATTCCACCATAGACATCTGAAATGAGGTGACTATATAATTGGAATGTTTCCTTCCACCTCAGGCTTGATTTGTAGTTAAGGAGCTCCTTCTGGATTTCAGAAAACATAAGTTCTGAGAGATCGCCTGTATTTTTTCTCAAGAAACTAAAATATAAGACATCTAATTTCAATTCAAGAGCTCTGTGTTCTGTCTTATGGGTCTTATAGTCTCCAACATGATCACGTATATAAGGATGAATTATACCATCAGCCACTACATGGGAGATATATCCTAGAAAGAAGGTAAACATCTGAAAGAACACTTCTTCATCCGTCTTATCTTTTAGAGATTTAAGTATCTGAAGAGACTGCAATGGAATTTGGTTTGTTTTAAGATAGTGAAAGTTATTAGCCATACCACTTTGGCGAAGCAAAAATGTATCAAAATCTGCTATACTTCTGATCAAGGTTCCCATTTTGAAGTTCTTTGGTCAATAAAATATGTGTGATTCCACTTGGCACAACTGAATATTTTATTTGTTATTAATTTTCAATTCAAATTATTTATAAATCCCTATTTAACAGGGGCGACCGATTCTAATCCACTTCCAAATCCCCAGTTAATTCCAAATTGAGCAGTCAAATTGTTCGTTTCTCCGAAATTTTTTCCAAACGCCCCTGAAATGTAAAGCGATTCCATAATTTTAAATTTTATCATTCCAGTTGCCCGAAAAGTATTATCAGAGGAATTTGACAAATTCAAACGATAAATATATTCCCCTGAAATGGAAAAACGATCAAGTTCAATTTCGAGCTTCCCGCCAGAATCTATTACATCTTGTCGGGCGAATGGATTTGTCTCTCCTAAAGTCTGACCTGATAGATATCTTGCAACAGCATATAGATTTAAATAATTTTTCTTTTGTAAAGAACTTTTATTTTGAAGGGGCAAAGACAAATCCATCGTAAGCCAACCACCCAATCGATCAAAATAATTGCTCTTGAAATTATTATTTTCAAATGCCCAGTTCAAGGCTAATGCTCCATCGACAGTGAAAATAGGTTTTCTTGCAAGAATATCCCGAATCAAACTTTCAACCTTAATAATTTCCGGATCTTGTGACGTACTGTTTAAGAGCTTTTTATAAGTTTCCTCTAAAGTTGTCAATATCTTCTCGTAGTTTTGTTTCTTAACTATGAGAAGAATTTGTTTTAAAGGATCTTTTTCATTATTTAACTCTTGGTTCACTTTTGCGGTGTCCATTTTTGCTTGGGTCATCTTCATCCCAATTCCGGCAAGTTGATTATTGACCCTTTTTAATAAATGTATGAGACTATCGTTGAATCGGACAAGATCTCTAAGATCAGCGTTTGATAAAACCTTTAGAATAGTACTTCGTAAACCAAGAGAAAGATTACTTGTTTTTGCTGACAGAGAATCCGTTGATGCTTTATTATTAATAAGAGCAAATGAAACAGCTGTCATCCTCAAACCAGAAAAAACGTTTCTTGCTTTTCCATCTGGAGTGATCCCAAAATATTTAAAAGAAGTGAAAGTCGGATGTCTACTAAACCAAAAAGGGGTGAACTCTACACCATAATTTTGAGGAATGCCATTATTTTCACTGATAGCATTTAAAACACTTGTAGTAAAGGCTTTGGCTGTGGATGGTTCTTCAATAGAAGTAGGTGCGACATCAAGTAAAATGAATGCTGGAGAATTTGGGACTTGTAAATCCTGTAACTTTATCGCATTTGACGAGATATCTTGTGAATATGAAGAAGATACCAAAAGATAACTCAAAAGGTAAAATAGGGCAAAATGTTTTTTCATTTTTAAATAAATATTATGGGCTTTCCTACTGTAATTATTTTTCCATCGTCACTTATTGTTCTGTCATCCGGATCATCTCGAAAGGGGAAAGGATCTGGCACTCCACCACTCAACTTATATGTGATGATTAAAGTATCAGTAGCAGCAGGCCACTGAGCTACTGGAAGGATTCCAAGATCGATGGTTGATTGAATATATAAATTACCTCCTTTTATTTTTTCTGCTTTTCCAACCAATGTCTTTTGAATATTTCCATTGTGATTACTGGATTCAGCAATTGTTGCAGCATCGTCAGTGTTTGCTAATTTTAACAATACGACAGTAGTTGCTTCACCGGCTGTTCCGACATGTACTTCGATAAAAATCTCATTGAGATCATTATTACCGACATTGTATTTTATGATCATATTAGGACTTTTTAAATATTTATTAAAATATACCTTAACACTTTTCATTTCAAATACCATTTTAAAATTCCAGCAGTTCCCAAGAAGGAACCAACTATCCCTTTTTTCTCTAATTCCTTTAATATGTCTTGGACACTATGGCTTCCCATTGATGTTTGTTTAGAAATACCACTTATAGACCGTAGATAAAATCTTGAATTCTTGAGGGCATCAATTATTTGATTTTCTTTATCATCAAGATCAGGAAGAATATTCATTTGTGCCATCAGAGGATTAACATTGTTGTCATCTTTTTCTGATTCAGAAATTGCGCTTTCAATACCTTTTGTGCGATCTTCATTAGCCAGTGCTCGATTATTTGCCTCTTCAATCATCTTTATTAATTTACTCGAAACTGTTCTTAACAATGCTTCTCCGGAAACTCCACCAATGGCACAAAATGCGATGAAGATCATAAAAGCTACTGGATTTATTTCAGAAAATTCTTTGGTTTTCATCCAGTCTAAACAACTATTTGAAATCATCTGTAAAACAAGTGGGATAATAATTGCCCCAATAACTCCTGATAAAATCGCTTTTATCAGCTTCCTTTTAAATTCTGTTTTTTCATCATAGGACCAGTAAAAATTTACCAGACCCCCTAATGCACCGAAAATGATCATTATTCCAAGTGCAATAAAAATGTAAAGTGCCATACGTTTTGTTTTAAGGTTGATAATGAAGAAGTAAAGAATAACCTTATTAAGAAAAGAATAAATTTATCCATTTAATCTTTTTTATAACTGAACTTTTATTTTAGGATTAGATTCAGATATTTATAAATTATTTTGAATGTTGTTTATAGATATCCTTTTAAAAAATTGCCGTTATTAATGTTAATATCTTGTTTCGAGAACAATGGTATATAATATATAAACAAAAAACCACATTACTATCTGCTCCCAATCAAAATGAAGTAGTGTGGTTTAGAACAACCTTTTTAATGGTAGAGCTTCCCCACTATCAATCCATACGCTCACATATACTTCATCTGAAACTTCAATATATACCCCCCAGGACCTTGTATCAATAGCGATCTGTAATAGTTCGTCCGAATAAAGCGCATAAGGTCCGAGGATATTAGTCTGGTCAAGTGAATAAAACCAAACTTCGGCGCAAGGTGAAGCACTAGGCATATTTGGACAATGTCCATCGACATTAATTACTCTTTTCGCCATTGGTGATACACTCATCATGCTTAAATTAGATTGTTCCTGAAAATTAGCCGTTCTGGTTACATCGATATTGTAAGATGGTATGGGGTACTGTGCCATCACATTCGTGACAGAACACAACATGATAACAAGAAGGTTGATAAATCCTTTTTTCATAACTTTATAAATTAAATAATTTACACTTATTTAAGAATGCAAATTAGCAGGGAAATTTCGAACCGCAATTTTTTTAGGGGGTAATAAATCCGGAAAAGATTATTTCCGGATTTCAGGAAATAAATCAGTCAGTATTTATTTATAATACTGTATAATAATACTTTAGAAATTTAAAAATGGTGTGCAATTGCACACCATTTTCTTTCTTCACAGAAGGTCAACGTGAATTTTTAAGGATAAATGTATAAAAGTGTACTAAATATCCTTAAGTTGAGTAAGAATATGAATGACTTCTGAATTGGAATTTACATTGAATTGCTTTCTGACTTTACGCATAGCCTTCTCTACACTCGATTGGCTCTTGTTCTGATGATCAGCAATTGCTTTCTGATTCATCCCTCTGGATAACAATAAAAATGCCTCTTTTTCAGAGGGCTTAAGAATAAGTTTCTGTGCAGTTTGAAGGGACTCTCCTGTTATATTTACTTTCAAAAAAGAAAGATCGGGAAAAACAGTCTCCCCGTTGACAACCTTAATAAGTGCATTTTTTAATTCTTTTTTACTGATGGCTTTCAGAAGATAGGCCTTAACGCCTGCATTATACATCTTTTGCTTCCACAAAGGGGATTCCTCATAAGTAAAAATCACAATGGGCTTATCCGGAAATTTTATTTGCAATTTGCGCAAATTATCACTTGGATCCGAATCACCAAGCCACAAGTCAAGAATAATTAGATCGAATTCATTAGGTTGCAAATTGTCAATAGCTTTAGCAATAGTGGTTGAACTTCCTATGATTTCAATCTCATCCCTTGTGGGACGGAAATCATATTTCAAGCCATCTGTTATCCAGTGATGATCTTCGATAATAAACACTCTGATCATAATTCACAAAGAATGTTGCGCTAAATTATTAAATATCAATGGAACATTAATTTTCCAATAAACTCCAAAACCGGGAGAAGATTCAAGTTCTGCTTTCCCACCGATGAGGTTTGCTCTTTCATAGATATTTATTAACCCCAATCCTTTATCTTTTATTGTCTTAGTATCAAACCCGGCCCCGTTATCCGAATACAGCAATTCAAAATTGTTTTGGGAAATAGATATCTCGATTCTTATTCTTGAATTTTTTGCATATTTGGATGCATTCGTCAGGATTTCCTGTAATATACGGAATATGTGAAGTTTGGTTTCATTTGATAATTCAGGGATCTCCTTTTCCTGAACGAGTTGTATATCCAATCCCGTAAATTTCCTGAATTCACTGCACAGGCCCTCTAATAGTATTTCAATTCTGAATTCTTTTATGGTTATACTGCTCAACCTGTGTGAAATCATTCGGATGTGATCGGATAATTCCGTTATTTTCGTCATCATATCATTCCGCTCCTGCCCTTCCGGTATATTGATCCTGTTAAATCGTTCAAATAATTCAAATTTTACCTGTCCGGAAAGATCGTGCAGATCCATGGATAATTTTCTCTTTTCCGATTCTTCAATCTCGATGATCCGGCGCGATGATTTAACCTTCTGTTTCTGAAATTTCAGCTTATTTCGCAGGTTGTTGATAAAAAACAAAACAATAAGAGTAATAGTCCCTAAAAAAGCCACTGTAAGCCATAATTTAAATACCCTTTCATTACTTTTATGTCTTAAGATTTCCTTATCTTTACTTTGTATGAGAGACTCCTTGTTCTTTAAATCTAGCATACAAGAAAGCAACCTGACCTGGCCTGCGGCAGCCTGTTTGTTGGCTCTGTTTCCTATCTCTATCGATTTTTTCTCATAAACAACCGCCTGTTTAAAATTGCCTTGGGCACTTAATATATCCACATAGGAATCATATAATGTCGATAGCATATCAAGATTGTCAGTCGCCACTGCAAGGGGAATCGCATGATCTATCAGGCATGATTTTGCTTCATATTTAAGCCCCTTATCAAGATAACTATAGGCAAGATTATTGTATGCCGTCATCTCTTCAATAGGAAGATTGGCTTCATGTATTATCTTTAATGCTGCCTTGTAATTAAATATGGCAGAATCGGGATTTGTAAAAGTATATCCAATGTTGATCAGGACATCAGCAAGACCATCCTGGGGATTTCCATTTTTCTGTAAGTAATAGACAGCCTTCTTTGACATTTCTCTCCTTTTTTCAGGCAAATTCTCCATCTTTGCCAGGTTGCCCAAAGCAAGCCCGGCCTGTTGAAATAATAAATGTCTTTGAGCAATTAAGAATGCTGAATCATAAAATCTTTTAGCCAATTCATTACTCATTGCGTTATAATGAATATTGCCAAGTTGATTGTACGCATTTGATATCACAATATAATTATTCAGTTTTTCTCCAAGAAATATACTAGAATCTAGCAAAACCATGGCCTTCTGAGAATTATAGGCAGAATAATATAATCTTGCAATATTGGCAAGTAGATTAGGCTTGTGCGTCAGAATATTTGCTCTGTTTGAAAGGTCAAGTGCTTTGGTTAGATAAATAAACTCAGAATCAGGTGAATGCGAAGAAAAAGCGTTCGCTTTGGCTGACCAGGCAAGGATATAACCTTCAGGGGTATTCAATGAAAACGCAATCCGCATCGCCCTGTTTGCATAGGTTTGAGATAAAGAGTTGTCATTCAAATTTGTCACAAATGATAAAGAATCCATTAGTTTGATGGAATCAAGTTGTATCTGGGCACCTTCATGGTATGAATTCTCTTTAATGATTTTGCTTTTATTACATTGAACACTAATCAAACCTGCAAGGATTATTACCAAAAGAATACTGAGTTTCCCCATCAAAAGAAAATTTGATGCAATGTAGGGAAATTTTATGAAAATAATGAAAATTGATCATGAATTCTATTAAGATCGGATTAATGAAAAAATATCTTAATCATTTTAGGGTACCTCTAATAACTAATTTTGAAAAAAAATAATTTAACTGTTATAATTAACAAGTATTTAACTGCAAATTGAATCAGCTTTTTTGATTTTATTTGATCATTTTAGTGTCGTTCTTTGACAATTTTGCAATTAAAGATTCTCTTCAAGGTCCATTATAG
>JBEKQA010000194.1:0-9038 GCA_049520195.1 Bacteroidales bacterium | reverse complement strand
CGAAGCCGGAAAGATCACTTACATGCGTACCGATTCCGTGAACCTTTCAAAGATGGCCCTGGGTATGGCGAAGGAAGAGATCACGAATTCATTCGGTAAGGAATATGTCAAGACCAGGCAATATACTACAAAAAGCAAGGGAGCCCAGGAAGCACATGAAGCTATCCGTCCTACTTACCTGAATCACAGGAATATTGACGGTGACAACTCACAGAAACGACTCTACGATCTGATCTGGAAAAGGACCATTGCATCACAAATGAGTGATGCTATCCTTGAAAAGACTAATGTCACGATTGGCGTCTCAAATGCAAAAGAAAAATTCATTGCAAGGGGAGAAGTAATTAAATTCGACGGATTCCTGAAGATATATATGGAATCAAAAGATGATGATGAAGATGAAGATCAGGAAGGGCTTTTACCGCCTGTTGCAAAGGGTGATAATGTGATTACCCGGGAAATAGTTGCCCAACAAAAATTCACACAACACCCGCCAAGATATACTGAAGCCAGTCTTGTGAAAAAACTGGAAGAGTTAGGTATCGGTCGTCCCTCCACCTATGCGCCCACCATCTCGACCATTCAAAAACGTGAATATGTAATTAAAGAAGACCGTGAAGGCATCGTGCGTCAGTACACGCTGATCAGACTCAAAGGCCAGTCGCTGACTGAAGAAATTAAAAAAGAAAATACGGGTTATGAAAAAGGAAAGCTTTTTCCCACGGATATAGGCAACCTGGTCAATAACTTCCTGATGCAGTATTTTGTAAATATCATGGATTATAATTTTACCGCCACGGTTGAAGAAGAATTTGATGAGATCGCAGCCGGTCATTTAGTCTGGAATAAGATGATCCATGATTTTTATTATCCCTTTCATAACCGGATTGAAGAAACCCTTGAAAATTCAAAGAAAGTAAGTGGTGAAAAATTCCTGGGTAAAGATCCGGTAAGCGGGGAAAACCTTTCTGTCAGAATTGGCCGTTACGGACCCATGGTTCAACTTGGGGATTCTGATTCAGAGAACAAGCCAAAGTTTGCCTCCCTGAAAAAAGGTCAAAGCATTGATACAATTATACTTGAAGAAGCACTCGAATTATTCAAATTACCCAGGACAATCGGTGAATATGAAAATTCGGAGATCATCGTTTCAGTAGGACGTTTTGGGCCTTATATCCGCCATGAATCAATGTTCTACTCATTGGCAAAAACAGACGATCCTATGACGATAGACCTGGAAAGGGCGATTGAGCTTATAACAGAAAAGCGAAAGAAGGAAGCAGAAAAGATCGTCCGTGTATTTCCTGAAAATGCATATATGAAGATCCTGAATGGAAGGTACGGGGTTTATATTTCTTATAAAAAGCAGAATTTTAAAATACCGAAAAGTAAAAATCCTACGGAATTGACACTGGAAGAATGTCTGTCCATTGTAAAAGAAACCGAACCCTCCAAGCCAGGCAGGACAATAAGGAAAAAAAAGAAGTAAATTTGATGTGAATTAATCAAGTGTATGGATATTTCTGAATTTTTTGAACCTGTTGATATCAGTTATACATCTGGGTCTTCAGGTCTGATCCGGATGGGGGATAAAATAACTGCTTTCACCGACTCCGGTGATTTTCCCGGTTATCATGAAGCCGATATCGTTCTGATTGGCGTTAAAGAAGACAGGAACGCGTATAATAATGAAGGATGTGCGCTTGCTCCGGACTATATTCGCAAATACCTTTATAACCTTTTCCCGGGCGCATTTGAACTGAAAATTGTCGACCTGGGCAATATCAAGGCAGGCTTCCAGGTAACGGATACCTACTTTGCTCTTTCTTCAGTTGTTGAAGAGATGCTTGAAAACAATATTTTTCCCATAATCCTCGGAGGTAGTCAGGATCTGACCTATGCAAATTACCAGGCTTATCAGAATCTTGGTCTGATCATCAATATCGTTTCCATTGATTCTATGTTTGACCTGGGCAGTTCAGAAGATGAAGTAACTTCAAGGTCATTTCTGAGTAACATTATCCTGCATCAGCCGAATTATCTTTTTAACTATGCTAACCTGGGTTATCAGACATATTTTGTTGATCAGGATGCTTTGAAACTCATGAAAAACCTGATGTTCGATACCTATCGCCTGGGAATATTACGGGACAATATTGAAGAAGCGGAACCTGTGGTAAGGAATGCTGATCTGATAACTTTAGACATATCATCTATCAGGGCTTCAGATGCGCCGGGCAATGCAAATGCTACCCCTAATGGTTTTTATGGAGAAGATCTCTGTCAGATCATCAGGTATGCGGGATTGAGCGATAAGCTTACGTCATTAGGATTCTACGAGACCAATCCACAGGATGACAGAAACGGGCAGACTGCACAATTGGTTGCACAGATGATCTGGTACTTTATAGATGGCTTCTATAACCGTCCCCACGATTTTCCTTTTAAGAATGATGATGACTATATCCGATACCGGGTTGCAATAACTGATCACAAGGATGAGCTGACTTTCTATAAAAGCAAGAAAACTGACCGTTGGTGGATGGAGATTCCGTTACAATCTGAACAACGCATCAAATACCAGCGCCATTACCTGGTACCCTGTTCTTATCAGGACTATCAGACTGCCTGCACTAACGATATTCCCGACCGGTGGTGGATGGTTTACCAGAAACTGATGTAAAATAACTATCCCTTACGCTCCGGATTTTCAGTAAGGAAAGACTTCCAACCTGAATAGCTTTTCTTTTCAGTACCTGGATCACGCTGAAAATAATGACACATTGCTACGGCAAGACCATCTGTTGCATCCAGATGTTTTGGCATCTCCTTAAAGCTCAGAAGTGTTTGAAGCATCGCTGCTACTTGTTCCTTGGAGGCACTTCCTTTGCCGGTAATGGATTGCTTGACTTTTTTCGGGGAATATTCAAATACAGGTATTGAGCGGGATAAAGCTGCGGCGATTGCCACCCCCTGGGCTCTTCCCAATTTCAGCATGGATTGAACATTCTTCCCATAAAATGGTGCCTCAATAGCCAATTCATCCGGATGAAATTGCTCAATCAAAGCGAATGTTTGTTCAAAAATATTTTTAAGTTTCAGGGCATGTCCTTCAACTTTGTTTAATTTTAACACACCAAGTGATAAAAGACGAATCTTTTTTCCGGTGATTCCTATGATACCGTAACCCATAATATTGGTTCCCGGATCGATGCCTATAATTATTCGGTTATCTGCCAATTTTTAATTGATAGGATGCAGACAAAAGTAAAGAAAACATACAACATATTGCTCAGGATTATTATCCTGCTGTCGACTTATGGGTTTCTTTATATAAAAGTCTTTTATGGTAAAGACTGGCACACGCAATACCTCATGTTTGCCAGCCTATTGGATAAACCCGGAGTAAAATCCTTATTGTTAATAGTGGTGTTGCTAATGCTTGTGAACTGGAGCATTGAATCAGGAAAGTGGCGGTTTATGATAAAAAAAATTGAACGGGTAACTTTTTTACATTCACTACAAGCCGTTTTTGCGGGATTATCCATCAGTTTTTTTACGCCGAACCGCACTGGCGAATATGTTGGTAGGGCATTTATTCTTGACAAAGCCAGTCATGTTGAAGGGATCCTTATCACCATTCTAGGAAGCATGAGCCAACTGTTTATCACTATCCTGGCGGGAACCCTTGCCCTGCTTGTGTTTCTTCCTGAATATATGATCAACAGCAGGATTTTCCCTGATACACTCTTTTTTGGGGTCGCTGTATTGATCATACTCTTGGATCTTCTACTTTTCTTTCTTTTGGTAAATGTTCAATTCCTGACCGTTTTACGTGATAAATTGCTGAGATCAAAGTTCAAAAAATTCCGCAAACACTTCACTGTTTTTGCCGAATTCAGGCCAAAAGAGATGATAGTCGTGATGGGTCTGAGTTTTATGAGATATGTCGTTTTTACAGGACAGTTCCTTTTATTATTGAAGATCTTTTCAGTGCCGGTACAATTATATGATGGAATTCTGATCAGTTCATTGATTTTTCTCGCTTTATCAATAGTACCCACTATCACAATTACTGAACTTGGAGTCAGAAATTCCGTTGCCGTGTATTTCTTCGGGTTTTATTTTGACCATTCGGCAACCATGACGGTTCAGGTTCTGGACGGGATAATTCTAGCAGGATCGCTTCTTTGGATCATCAACCTGGTTATTCCAGCCATACTGGGGACGTTGTTTATTTCCCGGCTGAAATTCTTCCGTAAAAATGCTCAGGTTAGCTAATCAGATCTATGACTTTCTTTTCTATTTTCAGCATCGTTCTTATAGTTATTTCAGCCTTCTATTTTATTAGTATCCTTCTGATCAATACAGGGATTTTTCGTCTGAAACGACTTACCGGGGCTGATAATCAGACCGGAATAAAAGTAAGCATAATCATCCCTGCCAGGAATGAGGAAGAGAACATTTTGAATTGCCTCAATGATATTAAAAATCAGGATTACTCTTTGGATTTAATTGAAATAGTTGTAGTTGATGATCATTCGACAGATCAAACATCGGGGAAAGTCCTTGATTTTGCTTCTTCAAACCCTTTTATGAACCTTCGTTTGATACCGGTTTGTGTTTCAGGGAGTGACAGGGCATTCAAAAAGCACGCCATCAAGTCCGGAATCGAGGCAACCTCCGGGGAACTTGTCATCACATCTGATGCTGATACCCGGTCAACCCCGGGGTGGATATTTTCTGTCGTGAATTTTTATGTGCAGGAACATCCGGAAATGATTTTAGGGCCTGTTGCCTTTCATGATGCCGGTTCTTTTTTTGAAAAGCTGCAGGTTATTGAATTTTCAGGACTTATGGCTGCAACAGCCGGGTCATGTAAAATAGGCTTTCCCCTGATGTGCAATGGAGCGAACCTTGCATTTAAGCGCCAAGCCTGGCTTGAAACCAACAATTCGTCAGATAACCTTAAATATCCCTCAGGTGACGATCTGTTTCTGATGATGAAGATCAGGAAAAAATACGGCCCGGGATCAATAAAATATTTGTTCAGCAAAGAAAGCATAATTTCGACTGCAGCGAAAAAATCGTTCAATGAATTCATCTATCAACGATTACGCTGGGTCTCAAAAAACCGGGGCTATACCGATCCATTAGTATTAGCCGTTTCTATGTTTACCTGGCTTTTCAATGCACTGCTGCTTTTAACGCTTTGTGCCGGGATATTCAAAACACCTCTTTTAATACTTTCATCTTGTTTGTTTGGTGTGAAAATAATCCTTGAGTTACCGGCTGTCTGCAAGATCATGTCCCTTATAGGTGGGTGGAAACTTTTATACCTCTACCCGTTCGTACAGATTCTGAATCTGTTCTATGTCTCCCTGATAGGGATTCTTGGAAATCTGATGCCTTATGAGTGGAAGGGAAGGATCATTCATCCTGTAGCGTGGAATGTCTGAGAATAGCCTCAGCACAGATAAGGTCAGAAGGAGAGGTGAGCTTTATATTTTCAGGATTTCCTTCAACCAGGTGAATCGTTTCACCCAGAGTTTCCATAACAGTAGCATCATCTGTAAATGACTGATGGGGAGCTGATGTGTATGCTTTCTTTATTATGCTTATCCTGAAAACCTGCGGAGTCTGCACGATCCTCAGGTTGTCTCTCAGAACTTCCTTGTTTCCGCCAGGACCTGTTTCCCTTATCGATTCCTTCATCGGGATCACCGGGACAGAATTGCCATATTTCGCTGCTCCGGTAAATGTGCGTCCCAATGTTTCAAGTGAAACCAGGGGTCTCACTCCATCATGAATTGCGACAAAACCTTCTCCACTGATCTCTTCCAATGCATTCCTGACGGAACCGAAACGGTTAGTCCCGCCCTTGATGATCTGGTGTGGTATAGCAAAAGACCGTTCCCGGCAAAGCTCTTTCCACAAAGGAATATATTTTTCCGACAGAACCACAAATAGTAGCATTGACGGATCATAAAGATGAAAAATCCTGATCGTGTGCATCAACACAGGCTCCCCTGCAAGAAAAAGGAATTGCTTCGGAATATCCGCATTCATGCGGGTTCCCGTTCCACCTGCAACCAATATGGCACAATTTTCTGACAAGAACCAGAAGATGAATAATTAGATAATCAGCATCGGATTGCCGTAGGTAAAGAATTTGTATTTCTTTTCTACGCCGATACGGTATGCTTCCAGGGCGGAAAAATAAATTTGTTACTCCATCCTCTGAAAGGTTTTAGCGTTCCGGCAATTGTAACCGACGATTCTATGGCTTTCATTGTCGTGGTTCCGACTGCAACTATCTTTTTCTTGCCCAGTTTTGCACAATTCACGATATCTGCGGTTTCCTGTTCAATGATCACCTCTTCAGAATCCATTTTATGCTTGGTAAGGTCTTCTACATCAATGGTTCTGAAGTTTCCAAGACCCGCATGAAGAGTAATCTCGGCGAATGATACTCCCTGAAGTTCCAGTCTTTTGATTACTTCACGGCTGAAATGCATTCCGGCTGTCGGTGCTGCAACGGCGCCTTCATGTTTGGCAAAGATTGTCTGGTAACGTTCTTCATCTTCTGCTGTTGCAGGCCTGTTGTGTATCTTTGGCAGGGGAGTTTCCCCGAGACTCTGGATGGTCTTCTTGAACTCATCATAAGGGCCATCGAATAAAAAGCGGATGGTTCTGCCACGGGAGGTCGTATTATCAATAACCTCTGCCACGAGAGAATCATCATCTCCAAAATAAAGCTTATTCCCGATCCTGATCTTCCGGGCAGGGTCAACAAGAACATCCCATAAACGGGATTCACGGTTCAGTTCGCGCAATAGGAATACTTCTATCTTGGCACCGGTCTTTTCCTTTTCACCATATAACCGGGCAGGAAAAACTTTCGTATTATTAATTATAAAAACATCCCCTTCACCAAAGTAATCCAGAATATCTTTAAAATGTCGGTGTTCAATTGTTTGAGTCTTCCGATCGAGTACCATCATATTGACCTCATCCCTTATCTTTGAGGGTGTACTGGCGATTAATTCTGGGGGGAGGTGAAAGCGGAACTGAGATAATTTCATGTTATATAAAGAGTTAATGGGGGTGCAAAATTAACACAAAATTCAAGTAATGTCAAGTGAATCTAATTAAGATTTGACAGGTTGGAAGAAAGTAGAATGACTGGAACCGATGATGTATAAAAGTAAAATCAGGGTGTATAAAAAAGATCTGTGATCTCTTCACCGTCCCGTAACTGGTAGCCGGTAAGTCCAAGGTCACATGCCGTTTTCACATTTACCTGGGTATCATCAATGAAAAGTGTCACTGAAGGATCAAGATTATTTTCATTCAGTACCAGTTTGAAAATCAAGGGATCTGGTTTCTTCAGATGACATTGGTATGAAAAATATGTCTTCTTAAAGATTACTGAAAAATCATGATAGCCATATTGCTGTCGTAATCTGGCAGTATATTCAAGGTAATGGATCTCATTTGAATTACTCAGCAGGAATATCCGGTAATTCTTCTTAATGCTTTCAAGCAGCATCATCCTGGGTTCAGGAATTCCGACCAGCAATGCATTCCAGGCGTCGTCAATTGCCGTGTCTGAGGGTGGGGTTTGGTAATATTCGCGGATATTATTTCTGAATTTTCCAGATGTGATAAGTCCTGTTTCATATTTTGAAACCAGCATCTCAAACTGTCTGTCCTTTTCTTCTTGAGTCTCATTTTTTATACTCTTTCCCGGTCCGAATTCCTTGAATTTCTCTACCGAACGCTGAATATCTAAGTCGCATACCACTCCCCCGAAGTCGAATATAATATTTTTGATTGATGAGTAATTCGGAATTTTTGTCTTGAGCAGAAGCATGATCGGCAAAGAAATTAGAATACCATTTTGCAAAAATGCGATTTTTTTTCTACTTTTGCCGCCCTGTCCTTATAATTTACCCCTGTAAATTATTAAGGGGGCCTATAGCTCAGTTGGTTAGAGCACCTGACTCATAATCAGGTGGTCCCTGGTTCAAGTCCAGGTGGGCCCACAAGTAAATCAGCCACTTGTATATTTTTATAAGTGGCTGATTTGTTTAGGTACACACAAAAGTACACACCAAGACTAAGAAATATTCCCGGTTCTTATTTTTTGATATTTTAAAATGGAAACTGCATTGTAGTATTAGGATTGTAAGTGGTATCCTTTATAACTATTTGATATGATTCAAATTGAATCAAAAACACATACAACTAGTACACGACAAGATTAAAATTCATTGGTTGATTATTCCGATAGAAACTGAAGCTTAAAAAACAGGGCAGAAATAATACACAATTTACAGCCTTTTTTCTTTAGTGATACAACATTTTCGATTATTACTTCCTAAACAGAATGAGGGAAAAGCCTATTCTATATGTAGTACATAAATTTCCTTTGTTCTGTTTTCCAATCGTCAGTTGCTGTTAAAATACTACCAATTACATCAGAGAATCTCAAAGTTACTGGCAAACCATCGCCATAAATGCATGCATTATAATTTAACTTAGTCAGGGCCAAAACATCTTTAAGAACAGTATCAATATTTGCTTCCCCTCTTGTAATTTGAATATATAATGGATTCGGCACTTCCAAACTTGAAGATGTATTCAATCTTGGGATAAAGCCTCTTGTAAAAAGGTACGCTTCTCTTTCATTAACTTTTAATGCCAGCCCTCTCATTACCCCATAATTGCTTGGCTCACCTTCAACATCGCGAAACATCTTTAATCCTCCCGTGTCTTTTATTACAACACCAACAAGATTTGTCGGAGCACTTCTTTCCGTTACTGCTCGCTGAAATCCATCCCATTCTTCATTCGTGAATCTTGCTCTGCCATGAATGAAAAGTTCGTCAGGATACTTTTTCCATTTATCCTTGTAATCATCTAAAGCCATAGCAAGTAAATCACAAGAGGATGGTTCGTCAAGATGAAACTCCTTTTCGTTTTTTCCTTGCCATAATGGAGAATACGGTCAAATTGACCACCTGATTCCGGAG
>JBEKQA010000193.1:0-6394 GCA_049520195.1 Bacteroidales bacterium | reverse complement strand
CAACACTATCTTTTGCTCTTTTTTCATATCGGATATCCTTTCTGATAAAGCCAAGATATTTTAACATATCATGTAGATTCCTGTTCAACTCTTGATTTGTAATCTTGAACTGAAAATTGTTTTTCTCCAGTATATTATATGCTGTATTAGTTAATGGAATGATGATTCTTTTCTCTTTGGTTTTTGATATGTCAGTTATTATATATCTTTCCCCACTTTTCTTTACAACATTCTTTTTTGAGATTTTAATAATATCACCAAAACGTAATCCTGTCAAGCAACCAAAAATAAAAATATCCCTTGCATAATTATATGTAGGATAGTTTGTCAAATCAGCATTTAGCAATTTTAAAAATTCTTTCTGGGTTGGAATTATAACTGGCTGTTTATGAATCTCTTTCAATTTCGTTTTAAATTCTTGATAATTATCAAATTCATTTATACCTTTTTCATTCATAGCCCTTAGAAAGGCTTTTAACGCTTGAATTCTTTTATTTATAGTACTATATTGTATCGTATCTGTCTTTTGAAATCTTTTTCGTGTTCTTGATTTCAAATATTTAATATATGACTGTAAGAACTTTTTATCAATCTGGCTAAAGAGCAAAGGTTTACTCTTCTGAATAAATCTTTCAATTTCTTCATTTGGAATCTTTTTCCACTTTTCAAGGGGGTTAGGTAAAGTCATATCTATAAGGTCATGAAGTAAAGTATGGTAAAGTTTTACACCATGTTCATCGGCTTTCTCTGGAATCCACAGATATAACTGTTTCTTTGCATCTTGGTCATTATCAAGTTTTTTCTCTTCCGAATAGTACTTATCCTTAACGTAATCAATGGTAGGAGAGAAAGTGATAGTTTTATTGCGAAATGGATTAACTATATCATCCAGTTTCCTCATGGCATTGTCCAATCGAAGGTTTAGAATATTATGGTTGTCACCTATTTCTTTGCACCTGCTGGATATTCGTCCTTCTCTATTTTTACGATTTTTAAACCCTTCTATTAATCCACTCCAATATTCAGGTTTAGTCTTGACACCAGTATCTAATTTGACAACCTCACCTTTTGCAGAATATATAAGTTGAATTTGTTGAAGGTCATCCTTATCTTGGTATTTTCGCATTTTGAAATATGGTTTCATAGTTTGAGGTGGTTAATTAAGGCTTAGTTTCTTTTGTAGGCATTTTAAAAAAGCTTATTCACACTGTAAAGTTAAAATACTTTTTTAATTTGTTCAATATTTGTTCAATAAACTTCTTATAATTTAGTTTTCACTAATCGGCTAAAATCTGATAAATAGATTGATAATCAGCAGTTTTAAAAAGTTGCTTATACTGTATTATATAAATCTTATCGGACTGCTACCCCGACAAATTAATCTCAACTAATTAACAATCAATACGTTAAATAGTTGATATTTTTTTATTTTCCATATATATATACCTTTTCCCTGTCCAAATCGTGACCATGATTTGATAATCTAACTCCTTCTTAATCAATCTTAAAACCAAATGATTATGAAAGGAAGAAACCCCGACAAAAATAAATGGCGAAAGGCGAAATTTCTTTTTCGCCTTTTTGCTTTTTACCATCTGACCCTTTACATCTTCGCAATTTTTTTTTAGAATAAGACGCAACCTTTCGCGATTTCGCCATTTCGCTATTTTCTTTTATCCCCCCCCCCCATTAGGATCGCCGTAAGGCAATCCTGCAGCCGTACCTTTTCGCCATTCCCTTAATTCCTTCCCCTGAATCTCACATACCCTTTGCTTGAAGAAGATCATTCGTCTGGGAGGAGAAAATAGAGCAGAAACAGTCAAACCATACGAATTCTCATTTGCAGGATGTTATTGTTTCACGAATTTTCCTACTTCCACCGTCTTATCATTGGTTACCCGCACAAAATAAACCCCACAAGGAAAATTGCTGATGTCTATTTGGGTTTTGGGTTTTATGAGACTGCGTGTCAGAACCTCTTCCCCGTTTATGTTCATCATTGATAGTTGGCTTGGCACTTGGCCTTCTGCGATTTTAATTGTTATTTTATCTGCTGCAGGATTGGGATAAACCACGATATTGTTCTCATTATTATTCGTTTTTTCTATACCAAGTTTTGAAAGAGGGAAACACCAGACACCATGACTGCCAGTCCTCACAGCATCGCTTAGTGACTTATAAACGGCATACACCCTCCGGTTAAAATCACACACCTGTGCGATAATTCTTAATTGATTCAACTCGCCATTTATAATTATCTCATCATTTCAAATACAAAAAATATTCGATAACCATTTTGTATTTAACTGCTTAGCTCTTCCTATTAGTTTCGCTTTATTCCCGGAAGGTAGTTTCGGCATGATCTGTGCGTAGGAATAACCTTCGGTAAGAAATAAGTATCCGGAAACTACGAATGTTAGTAACCGGAGTTTTCGTTAATGTGTGTCATTTAATTTGTAGGTCTTTTGCTATGCAAAAGAAGAAAAATGTAACATATTTATTCAATTGCCGTAAAAGAATATAACAGAATGACCTGCAGCAAATCCTTGCGAGATGCAATTTGAACAGATAGCAAAGTTGGCTGCGGTAATCTGGAAACTAACTTTCTACCCCTATGAGAAGCGCAATCACATTATTGCTTTTACTTCTATTCATGTCGGCTTGTTCAACCGACATTCTGCGGCCCGATACATCAAAGGTTTGGCAGCAATACGGCATGAAGAACAACTACTATTATAAAGACTGGCACAGGTGGAAACACATGGGCGCGATTCAGTACTATAAAAATAAACAGCGGAAAGAGAACAATGCCATATCTTACAATAAAGATTGATTCGCTTCAAGCATTTACAAACCAGTAAAGGCCTTCCTGGACTCAGGAATTGGAAAAAACAAGATCATCATTTCCTTTAATCCTTATCTGACCTGGTTAGTTAATAGTATACTAACAAGTTAATAGGGACATATCCCGGACCATCATAGCCTATAAGAAATTTATGTGCATATGAATTTCAAGGTCGTGCGTACTTATTTTTAAACCGGGAATAACCAAACCAACATCTTTTCGTTTGCAGGTATTGGCTAATAATGTTTTGCCGGATTGATTCGGATCCCTTTTTTTATGAATAAAATTCTCTCCAAAATAAGTTTTGTCTGAATTTTGGTTTCCAGATAACATTTTCCTTCCAGAAGTAACATTTTACATCTTACTTATGCAATTTTCAGGTTATTAGCATATTGAACAAGGAAGTTTGCCTGCTATAGACACAGGAATTTGTTTCCAATCATTCATCTAGTAAAATGACCTTTTCATTTATAAAAATGATACCCTACACATTTATATTCATATTTTGACAACTTCTACGGTAAATTTGTCCGCATTACAATAGCTACATAATTAATTAACAACATTCTAACATTGCCTTTTGCCGAATGGGATTTTTTCTCGTTCTAAAGTGTTTTGATTTTATTAAAATCTCAGAAGCAGAAGGTTCTAACAATCTCTGATGAATAAGGATGCAAAACTTATCATGGAGATTTAGGCTTTGAGAATCTAAAAGGTATGATGACATTTTTACAATCAATGATCTTTCCTCTTTCTGTTCAATCAGCTATTTCGATGATTGACCTGCACACGTTCACCCATTTGCCATTTTGTGACCCTATTCATCTATCACATGTTAATTTATTTAAAACCTTTTCAATATGAAACTTTCTACTATTTTAATTCCACGAGCGATTTTCATGTTGGTTATTCCGGCAACGCTTCTGATTTCAGTTCAGATATTTGGACAGAATAAGCCAAGCAGTCTGGATTCTCAGAATAATTCTTTATTCAGTTATCCTGATGGACCTGCACGTGACCCAAACCGTGTTTCAATTGGAGGAACCGGAGGAAACAATATTATATATGCTCCCGGAGGATCAATTGCTGTAAATGAGAATTCAACATACAACAATTATACAGCGGCACAGCTGGTCCAGAACATCCTGGTTACAGGTTGCCTGAAAGCATCTAATGTCACCTTTACAGGAGTTTTCAACAGCAGCGATCCTAGCAAAAGACAGCTTGGCTACTTCAACAAGGCTACGTCTTCATTTCCCATGAATGAAGGCCTGCTCATGTCGTCAGGATATGTGTCAGAAGCCGAGGGACCAAATAACAGTCCCAGTGCAGGAGCTGACCTGAAAGGGGCCGGCGATGCCGATCTTTCAATGATTTCGGGATATGCGACACATGATGCAGCGGTCCTTCAGTTCGATTTCGTTCCTGCAGGAGACAAGGTCGAGTTTCAGTACATCTTTGCTTCTGAGGAATACCCTGAATGGTGCTGCACTCAATACAATGATGTTTTCGGCTTCTTCCTCAGCGGGCCAGGGATCACGGGTCCATATTCAAACAATTCAATTAATCTTGCTACACTTCCGAATACAAACCCACCCGTTCCTGTGACTATAAATACGATCCATGCTTATGTTGCCTCCAATTCTTACGGTGTCGCATGTCCAGCTCAGAATCCTAGCTATTACATCGACAATCCTCCGGGATCCATGCTTATGCAATATGACGGATACACAGTCACACTTACAGCAACTTACAATGTTACCCCCTGCCAGACCTATCACATTAAGCTTAAAGTGGCGGATGTGTCGGATGGGCTTTATAGTTCTGCTGTCTTTCTTAAAGGAAGAAGCTTTTCTTCTGAGCCGGTTTCAATCACTAATAATAACCCGGTTTATGGTCAGGGTAATTTTGACAATATCTTTGAGGGATGTTCTCCTGATCATCTGATTCTTTCTCGTCCTCTAAGCGATACAACAGATCCTTACACTGTGTCGCTTCAGTATTCCGGAACGGCTATTAACGGCGTGGATGTGAAAACACTTGCCGGAAATCCTTTGCCTTCCCAGGTGACCATTCCCGCCGGCGACACATCTTATACGATAGACTATTATGCAGTTGTAGACACGTCATCTACCAATGGGAAAGTACTAAACGTAGGAACCTTGGAAGGTTGCCCTTGTGATACCAGTTCAGTATATGTCTTTCACAGCATCTACATCTGGAAAACCGGATTGAGTGCATCGGCGGTGGGGAATAATATTCTGTGCAATGGAGTTGCAAACGGTACGATTAATGTGACTGCCTCGGGAGGATCCGGTAATTACCAGTATTCCCTGAATGGAACATCATGGCAGACTTCAAATCTGTTCACCGGACTTGCACAGGGCACATATACCGTATATGTTAAAGATATTGGAAGCTGCCATAGCCCCTTAATACATCCTAATGTGGTAGTCGGTTCCCCGATACCAATTCACGCCAATGCCGGCAGTGATGTAACTATTTGTTCCGGTACCTCCACGCAGCTATCCGGGTCGGGAGGGGTAGACTATTCATGGAGTCCGGCCACCGGTTTAAGCGCAACAAATATTCCGAATCCGATTGCATCTCCCACAGCAACCACAAGCTATATTCTGACAGTGACCGATGCAAATAATCTTTGTACTTCTAAAGATACTGTTGTTGTAAGTGTTATTCCGAGTCCTGTCGGATCGATTACTCCTGCGGCAGCTGAAATATGTGCCGGCTCCAGTTTAACCTTGACAGCCAGCGGTGGAGGAACGTACTTATGGAATCCGGGAGGAAATACAACTGCATCCATAACTGTATCGCCTTTGACAAATTCAAGCTATACTGTTGTTGTCACCGCATCTAACGGATGCACTGATGTTGAAACTGCCAATGTATTTGTTTACCCTGCCCCACAGGCTTTTACAGTTACAGGGGGAGGAATGATCTGTCCGGGGGGCAGCATTGCAGTGGGACTATCCGGATCAGTAACCGGAAATACCTATCAACTTAAGCAAGGAGTAACAAATGTCGGTTCACCTCTTGCAGGAACGGGTTCAGCGTTAAGCTTCGGACTTCAGTCTATACCGGGAACATATACCGTTGTGGCTTCTGATCCTTCTCATGGATGTTCAGCACAGATGAACGGAAATGCTATTATCTTCATGGATAATATTCCTCCAGCCATCACCTGTCCGGGAAACATTGCATCCAATGTCTCCTTAGGCAATTGCTACGCATCAATTATAACACCTGATCCCGTAACTTCGGATAATTGTGCAGTTACAACGCTGACCTGGACATTAACAGGCGCTACAACGGATAATTCACCCCTGACCGGAATCAATGTCCTCGGAACTCATCAATTTAACACGGGTACTACATTGGTTGTCTATACTGTGAAAGATGCGACCGGCAATACCAACTCCTGTAGCTTTAATGTGGTTGTTACAGACAATATAAACCCTAACATCACCTGTCCGTCAACAATCAACCAGACAGCCGATGCGGGAAAATGTTATGCCACAATCACAACCCTTG
>JBEKQA010000192.1:0-6764 GCA_049520195.1 Bacteroidales bacterium | reverse complement strand
TCTTTATCTATAAGCTTATAGCTTTCAGTATTAACTTTGTCTACTAATGATTTTTGTTTAAGTTCCCATCCACCAGATTTTAAAACACCTGTACGATAGGCAACATGTGGTTGTCTTGTAATTTTAACTTTGATAAATCAAATTCTCTTATTTCGTCGCAATGTTCAATCATATCGTTATGTAAATGATTCCCCAAAGGTACTACAATGATAATTACACCTTCCATCCGGGCTAATTTCATTGCCGGGACAAAATCACTATCGCCTGCAATCAAAACAATTTTGTCCACGATATTTTTCATTGCAAGCCAGGCAATATCAAGTCCTATTCTTTATCTATAAGCTTATAGCTTTCAGTATTAACTTTGTCTACTAATGATTTTTGTTTAAGTTCCCATCCACCAGATTTTAAAACACCTGTACGATAGGCAACATGTGGTTGTCTTGTAATATTGCTGAGAAATTCCTTACCAGCTCTTATAAATCCTTCATTTTTAAACTTAGTTTTAGTTACCGGAGAAATCAGTTCATTATCATAAGGGGGGCAATCATAATAATAAATACGGAATAATTCTTCATCTTCAGTTAATACAAGCTCACCTAATTTTACCATCTGTTCAGCTTTAGGATAACCCTTGACGCTTGCCGCCTTATTGAATTGTATTCGGGCAAAACCGCCATCAATTATAACGGCAACCTTTTTCATAAATGTCCTTAAAAAAAAATTGCCAGTTTTTACTGGATTAATATGTAAAAACTGGCTTGATTTTCTGTCGGCCTACCGACTATCGGATTTAATATAATTCTAAACACCTTTGATTTTTTTGTCAATAGAAATATCGGAATACTTTTTTATTAACTGAATTACTATCCTAAAAGGGGTCGTCTCACGAAACGGAATAAATTGTCTAAGTAGTAAGGTGCGCACGTCATTATAGAGTTAGCTTGTAATAACAAGCTCTAAAATGAATATTTTGCGCTGTTTGTTGGCAAAATAGCGCAATTTACAAACACTTATTAATTATACAGGATATTAAGATAATAAAAAATAATGTGCGCACTTTTGCCCGCAGTTTGCAAATTTCATTTCAAAACACAGCTGTGCGTTATGTTTCCAAAATATTTCACAAAATATTTTACTTACCGGGAGCCGTGATTTATAAAATAAATACCTTCTTAAATTTGACATTATCCATATAATCTTATATTATATGTACTGAAACATTTTGAAAATATTTAATAAATTTACGGACACGGACAGAAAAAACGGACAATTTCAGGGGTTATTTTATGAATGAAATCGTTAAAAGCTCAGCCGGAAAAATTCAGGCAATAGCAAAAAGAATGAAAAATATTAATCTGGACACCTTCAACGAAAACCAGCTTGACACTTTAGAAAAACTTCTTTACCTGGACAAAGCAAAAGAAAAGCTCAGCTCAGCAATAAACAAACAGAATTTTGATTATGAAAGCAGGAAAGAGCTTTTTTTAAAATCATTCCCGGCTGAGAACACCCGGAAAATATACGCAAAGGCTTTTTCAATACTCGAAAATTATCTTAAAGAAAACGGCCTTACCGTCCTGGACATGACAGCCGAAAACATCGACCGCTTTATACTTTCCCTTGAAACACTTCCGGGGAAGCCCTCACAGGGAACAAAACGGCTCTATATTTCCGCGCTCAGTTCATTCTTTAGCAGATTAGAACGCTATGGCCTTATATCACGGAATAATTTTCACGGCTCTAAATTACCGAAACCAAAACGGGGACGGGATATTAAAATAATGACAGAGGACGATTTTAAAAAGGTTTTACAAACCTTTACAGCCGGATCAGGCCGGGGAAATGTAAAACGGACACCGGAAACGATGGAAAAATGGAAGGTTATTTTTGAGCTTTTAAGGGAAACCGGGCTTAGAATCTCAGCGGTTAAGACTTTGAAAATAAGCGAGAAAGGGCTTATATCGTATTACTCAAAAGGCAAAGAAGGCCGGGCGTTTATTTCCGCTGAGCTTTCAAGAAAACTCCGGGGACTTGACCTGGCCGATATAACAGAGGCAAGTATTCAAAAGGCATTACAAACAGCTTCTAAACGTGCCGGAATATCTGTTTTTAACCCTCACAGCATACGGCATTTATACGCAAGCGATTATTACAAGAAAACTAAAGATATATACGCCCTTAAAGGGTTATTAAATCATAGTTCAATTTCAGTAACTGAGAATTATTTAAAAAGTTTAAATGTTATATAAGGATACAATTTAACCGATTCTTAAAACCAGGTGATTAAATATGGAAAAGATTTTAAGAACTATACAGGCTGATGATAAACTTGAATTAATGGCTTTAAAGACATCCACAGACGGTAAAAAAACAACGCTATTAACTGAGTGTTGGAAAGAGCTTACCAGTTATCAATACAAAGATGGAAAACTTAATAAAAAAAGTTTTTTCAATCCAGAAACTAAAGAACACATAAGTCCCGAAGAATATAATAAACGAGGAAATCCAAATACTTTTTTACCCGTAATTCCGAAAGAAATAAAAATTGATGATAATACTGAGTTTGTCCTTGAAGGAAACGAGATTAAATTAAGATTAAGAAATTTAGCAGGTAATTTTAAAAACAGATATTTAAAAGCAATTGAATGTCTAATTGAATCAAATATTTTTGAATATAATCCGCAAAAAAGAAACTTACCAACAAATGAAAGGGAATACAACGAAGAAAAGAGACGCGCTAAAGAAGCATTCCGACAAAAACTAAATAAAAACTTTTTTATTTCAGCCTATGAGTGGAATATTATTTTTATAAATCCTGAAATGGGGAAAATATTTTATAATGCGATCATAGCAAAGGCAAAAGCCGGAAAGAAAAACACAAAACAAGTTGAAAACACTATTTATTTACAAGGGTTTAATGCTGAAGCTAAAAAGAAGGTGAAAGTATATAATCAAACGGCCTGCCATATACGAAAAGATAATGACTTTAATTATATACCTGGTGATATTATAAAAATTGAGTTCACATATAAAAACCACTGGTTTAAAGAAAAAGGAATTGTTATAAAAGATTTGACTGAGCCAATAGATATATTTAGTTTATTGAAAGATTTTATAGTCATTGATTTAATTAATGTTTACAAACTTTTGAATGATGATAACAAAAAAGAGGTATGCCGGATGTTGGGCGTCAAAAAATGATGATAAAGAAATCATACAAATAATTATGGGTAATGATACGGTATTACAGGATATTACTGAACGAGGTGAAAAGAATCCTCTTGAATTGTTAGTAAGGGGGGTAAGAACAAACTAAATAGTAATATCTGGTAAGAATATAGAGAAATAAAAGAGTAAATAAAGATTATAAAATAAACAAGAAATTATTTTTGATTAGGGCAAAATTATTTTTTTGTTTTTATTTATATTTTTTTGATAATCTATAAAATTTACCTTGTTTTTATATTATTCTTGTTTTAAATACTTGTTTTGACCTCAAGATAACTTATTGAGGCATAAAGAATTAAAAAACGAATCCACGAGAGATTAAATACCAATTACGAGAGATTAAATACTAAAAATTACGATATTACGAGAGATTAAATACTAAAGTAACTTGTGGAAATCTAGAGTTTTGAATGTTTTTTAAATAATTTTTGCGGGTAGTGCATCATAAAAATATGATTCTATTACGAGAGATTAAATACCATACGAGAAATAATACGAGAATTTCTTTGTAATTTCTCGTAATTAATTTTACAATTAGCTAATTATACTTCAGGGGTGAAATTATGAAGGGAGAAAAAAATTATAATAAATTCCTTGTAGTAGCTAAAAATGATGCTATGCGAGCTAAATGGCCTTATAGTGAATTAGAACAAAAAATATCTGCCCTGATAATATCCGTTATAAATCCGAAGGACGAAAAATTTAAAGAGTACATTTTCAAGACAGCTCAAATACTTCGACTTTTTAAAATGGGCGAAAAAAATTATGAGAATCTTTATAGAGTAACCGAAAACCTTTTGAGGAATCCTATTACAATACAGACACCTGAAGGCGAATTATATCAGGCAAATATAATTGCAGATGCTTATTATAGCAAAGACAAGTCAACGGTAAGATTTACAATAGCCGAAATAATGAAAGGGTATTTATTACAGCTCCAGGACGGGCAATATACTAAATTTTATCTTGAAAATATTATAGGCCTATCAAGTAAACATTCTATTGCTATGTATCGTTTTTGTAAAAGTTATGAATTTCAAAAATGCGTAACTAAAAACATAGAAGAATTAAAATTTTCTTTAGGTATTGATTCTAATGAGTATGAAAACTTTTACGATTTTAATAAATGGGTATTAAAAGTCTCGCAAAAGGAATTGGAAGAAAAAACAGATGTAAAATTTTCCTATCAGACCGAAACGAAGAGAAAGAAAGTAATAAAACTAACATTTACGATAAATTGGAATCCACAGTTAGAAGAAAAATTGAACCTGGCCGAACAGCTAAAAATACTTGCTGAAATGAATGTCCGGGAGAAGGCCGAGAATGTAACCGTTATTAAAACAGAAATTGAAAAGAAAAAAGCAAGCGAAATTAGGAAGGAAATAACAGAGAGCTTGAACACAAAGAGGCAAAAAGAAACCGGGAATTAATACAAATATTATACAGTTTTTACACACTATACGCGAGAGAGATTTTAGTTATAACTATAACTAACTTATAACAAAAAAGTGAACAGATTTTTAATTGTAAAAACAATTAAATAACAACTAAAAGCCAGAGAAGATCCCTTGTAAAAACAAGTTAATAACAAGAAAATGATAATTAAACAATCATTTTACAATCAATCCTTTTTTGTAATAACAAGTATTTTACTAAAAAGAACCTGTTAAACAGGAAAATAACAGGATTATCCAACACTATGCGCGCGCGTAAATACTAAAATATTAAGCTATAAAATACAGTTCTGATAATTGTAAAACAATTAATTAACAATAAAGCAACACGCAACGGAAGAAAAAGCAACAGAAAACCCATTAAAATATAAATTACGATTAATTCTTTGTAATAAAACAAGATGTAAACAAAATCACGAGTGATTATACTCTATATGAAGCCCTCTTTTTATGCTTTATTGAGCCTTTTCGATAAAATTATATTAAAACGCGCCACAGGGCAGAAAAACGGCATAAAAAAGATAGTTTGCTACACTATAAAACAGTCAAACAAACAATGAAACAATAATCAAGGATAAAATTATGAATTACGATCCCGAAGAAGATTATCATTCTGAAAAATTTTGGGAAATCATTGAGAGAAATAATCAAAGACAAAAAGAAATAAAAACAACCAAAAAGTTAGCATCTATTTTCAAAGATTCTTCCAAAAAGTTAACGGCAAAAGGTAACAAAAAAGTGAACGAAAAAAACATAATGTGAATTTAAAACTTGACATTAAACAGACTTTATTTTAATATACTTTGAAAGTTATTCAGATATTAAATAGACGTCTAAATAATATTAATAATTTTAGGAGACAGTTATGTATAAAATAGCGTTTCATATTCAAAAGGGGGGAGTCGGCAAGACCTCACTTTCTGGAAATATTGGTCATGCTTTATCGTTAAAAGGTAAAAAAACGGTAATGATTGACGCCGATCCGCAAGGCTCACTTTCAACATGGTTTTTAAAAACCGCGCCCGAATTTGAACTTTCAGACGTTCTTGAAGGTAAGGCGGCGGCCATAGACACAACAGTAAAACTTAATGATAATCTTTATATCATTCCGACTTTTGGTATGGAAGAAAGGTTAAAATTATTTTCTGAAAACCAATTGCCGAACAAGCCCAAAGCGATTAAGAACCTTTTAAAGGAACTGTCCAGCGTTTATGATTTTTGTATTTTCGATTTGTCGCCTGGCCTGTCATTGCTGGAAAAAAGGATTATAGCGGAATGTAATGAGGTTATAACACCTTTAACGCCTGAATTTTTCAGCCTTGACGGTATTGAAATATTTTCAAACAATTTAAAGCGTATCAATACAGACTTTGCAGACGTGCCGGTAAAGCATAACCGTCTTGTTATCAATAATTATAATCGGTCTTTCAGCCTTCATAATGACATTTACGAGGCTATAAAGAAAAAAGATTTTAAACTTTATACCGTCAATCAAGACAGAAAAATCAGCGATATGCAGAATTTACAGCAGTCTATTTTCTCTTATCCGGCCTCGAAAACAATACCAGAACTCAACCGCCTGGCTGATGATTTAATTATGTTGGGGGCTTAATAATGGCATTAGCAAAAAGAGAGGAAAGCCGGGCGGCCGCCGAAAACAAGGTAAATCAAGCCATTGTGAGTGAGAAAAAACCGCCTACAGCCCGCAAGAATAAAGAAATTAAAATGCAGGTTGGATTAGTCAAAGACGATTACAAAACATTTCAAAATTACTGTGATTCTATAGGCGTTTCAATATCCAGTAAGGCGCGGGAAATCATTTTAGAATACATGGTAAAAAAGGGGATTAAATAAATGTGGGCGATACCGGATAATTGAGAGGTGATTAAATATGCTTTCTAAAGACAAACAAGAAAAATTTATTGAATTAAGAGCGAAGGGATATAGCTTTGACAGGATAGTAAAAGAAATTGAAGTTTCAAAGCCGACCTTGATTAAATGGCAAACAGAATTTCAAAACGAGATTAAAAACTTTGAATATGCTATTTATCAAGGACTGATTGAAAAATATAAACTTGG
>JBEKQA010000191.1:0-6628 GCA_049520195.1 Bacteroidales bacterium | reverse complement strand
AATAGTTTATAAATCAATGAGTAGTGAACCGCATTTCTTTAATGACTCTTTCGACCGGCTGGCTGGTACATCCAATCTCAGGAAACAAATCACCGAAGGGAAAACCGAGAAAGAAATCCGTTCAAGTTGGCAAGAAGGATTGGAAAGATTTAAAGAAATCCGAAAAAAGTACCTGATTTACCCGGAGTGACTTATAATTTCCTACCAGGGTAAACTTTCAGTGCCTCTTCAAGGCATTTCATTGCATTTTTGAGATCTGTTACATTCAGAACATAACTGATTCGAACCTCATCGAGTCCTCTCCCTTTGGTAGAATAGAAACCAGTAGCGGGAGCGAGCATGACAGTCTGACCATCAAAGCTGAATTCTTCAAGAAGCCATTGACAAAATTTATCAGAATTGTCAATTGGAAGGCGAGCCATTGCATAGAAAGCCCCACCGGGTTCCGGGCAAAAACATCCAGGTATTTTATTGATAGATTCAACAACTACCTTTCTTCTATCATGATATTCTGCGAGTACTTTTTTGAAATAGCTATCAGGTGTATTAATAGCCTCTTCGGCGGCGATCTGTCCAAAAGTAGGAGGACTTAAACGTGCCTGTGCGAATTTCAGTGCTGTGCAGACAACTTCTTTGTTTTTGGAGATCAGTACACCGATACGTGCACCGCAAGCACTATAGCGTTTGGAGATGGAATCGAGTAGGACGACATTCTGTTCGATTCCCTGCAGGTTCATGACAGAATAATGGCTATGGCCATCATAAGTAAATTCCCTGTAAACCTCGTCAGAGAATAGGAAGAGATCATGTTTCAGAACCAGATCGCGTAATGATTCCAACTCTTTTTGGGAATAGACGTATCCGGTTGGGTTATTCGGGTTGCAAATCATGATCGCTTTTGTGCGAGATGTAATTGCATCTTCGAAAGTCTTAACAGGCGGTAGTGCGAATCCGGTTTCAATGATGGAATCGATGGGTTTTACTACCACTCCTGAAGTCAGCGAGAAGCCGTTGTAATTGGCGTAGAATGGTTCGGGGATGATGATTTCATCTCCGGGGTCAAGGCAGCTGTTCAGGGCAAAGAGGATGGCCTCAGAGCCGCCTGTAGTGACGATCATCTCTTCCGGTGTAACAGCAATACCGAGTCTTTTGTAATATTCAACCAGTTTCTCGCGATAGGAAATGATCCCGGCAGAGTGGCTGTATTCCAAAACTTTAAGATTGATATTCCGGATCTTATTCATGACATTCTCGGGAGTTTCGATATCCGGCTGTCCGATGTTGAGATGATAAACTTTCGTTCCTCTTTTTTTTGCTTCTTCTGAAAAAGGACCCAGCTTCCTGATTGGGGAAGCTGGCATCATTTTTCCTTTAAGTGAGATTAAGGGCATATTATAGTATTATTTTTGGATTGGTGTCGCGCCATTGTCATTGGTCTTTTCAGGGACTTTTTCTGCTGGTTTTGCTATAACGTTACCTTTTATCTGAAGAACTACGCGGGCAGTTTTTGCATTTGAAGTAACTGTTACTGTTTTATTGATCGGGCCAACATTATGAGTGGAATACGTGACTTTTATAACATCGCTTTTTCCAGGTAGAACTGGTTCCTGAGGCCAGGTAGTAACGGTACATCCGCATGATGAAACGGGTTTCTGGAGGATAAGAGGTTCTTTTCCTATGTTGGTGAATTTAAACTCGCAGGTTGCATCACTACCTTGGACAACCGTACCATAATCGTGAACGGTCTTATCAAAAGAAATTTCAGGAGCATTCGGGTCAGCAGGAGGAGCTGGTTGAGCATCCTGGGCTTGCAATGTAAAAGCTGCAAGAATCATAAAAACGAATAAAAAAATTACTTTTTGCATATTCTTTTTGTGTTAAGGTTAATGTTCTTTAATAATGGGCAAAATTAATAATAATTGTGTTTTGAATGACATTTATCTGAATAAACTTTTCACCAAAGTAAGCGGTTGATTCTGTTTAAATTTTGTATTCCGATAAATTTTCAGATCTTTGCACCCCGTTTTTAACAGTTGTCGTAATTGTGGACATTTTGATCTGAGTTATTTCCATCATGAATATAACCATGAGAGAAAAGTCAATAATCAGATTATTTCTGAGGTGCATGGTGATTTACCTGATGTTTATTTCCTGCACACATCAAGCTACTCCTGTGAATTCATCAAATGAATCAATAAAAGGAACTATGGGAATAAGTTCACCTCCATGTATAATATATCGCACAAAGGCAGATTATTCAATGAATGTTCCAGTGATATTATCTCCGGATAAGAGCAAGATAGTGTCTTATCCTGATAGAAAGGATATCTTTTATAATGGAAAGTTTGCGATACCGAACCCCCTTGCACAAGGGTTCCTGCTCGATAATCGTGGGATCGGAGTGCAGGTTGCTTTCCTCTCATACACATATGAGGAATATAGCAGGTTGGCAGCGACTCCACCGGCTACTGAACTTATGGGTTTAATACTCGATAAAGACCCTCTGACAGAGATGTACCAATGCGGGCAGAGGGGGCAGTATATCAATATATTACAGGAACTTAACGACCTGATAAATTCAGGAAAGCTCAATACCTGTAAGAAATTGAAGTAGATTATTAATAATTCTTACCTTTGCAAAAAATAAGTGAAGTAATTTGTCAGCATCTATTGAGAAGATTAGCGAGATAAGCGGGAAACAATTATATTACAGTTTTCTGTCGGGTGCGCAGCGAATATTTGAAAATCAGAAGCTGCTTAACAGGATCAATGTCTTTCCGGTAAATGATTCGGATACCGGAACCAATCTGGCGTCCACCATGCGTTCAATAATGGATGCTATTATTCCTACAGATAATCCGAAAGAAACAGCTGTTGCACTGGCTGATGCTGCGCTGACCGGCGCCAGAGGAAATTCCGGCATTATATTTGCCCAGTTTCTTTATGGATTTAGTAATGAGATCAAGACCAGTCAAGCCCTAGATATAAAATCCTTTGCTGAAAGTATGCGAAATGCAGTAAATTATGCATATGAAGCAATCTCCAATCCGATAGAGGGAACAATTCTTACGGTAATCAAAGACTGGGCTGAATATCTTTATGCTTTAAAGGACATCATTGATGATTTCATAAAATTGCTTATTGAAGCTTTCCAAAGAGCTCAAGAGTCGTTGGCTGAGACTACTGCAAAATTGCCTATTTTAGCGCGCTCGCATGTTGTAGATGCAGGTGCCAAAGGTTTTGTCGTATTCCTTGAAGGAATTCTGGATTTTTTTACCAAAGGAGAAGAAAAACCTGCCGCCATTATTGATCAAGTTGTTGAAAAAGAAGATGATGAGATTGTTACCCATGATGAGATCACATTCAGATATTGTACGGAAGCGATAATTACTTCTCAGAATCTGGATAAAACGAAGATTAAGAATTCAATCAAAGTTTGTGGGGATTCATTGGTTGTAGCAGGATCACCTCAGAAGATGAGGATCCATATACATACTGATTTTCCGGCAGAATTATTCTCTTATTTGCGGCGTTTTGGCGATATTACTTTTCAGAAGGTGGATGATATGGTCATGCAGCATGAAATCATCAGCAACAGGAAATCCAATATTGCAATTGTTACTGATTCCTGTTGTGATCTTCCGAAGGAAGTTCTTGACCGACTTCAGATCCATATGATACCTTTGAGCATTCATTTCGGTGATACTTTTTACCTTGATCGTTATACCCTTCAGCCTGAGCAATTTTATTCTCTCCTTGAGAAGACTGAGCATAATCCAACATCAGCACAACCCTCGATACGTGAGTTTCAGAATAAATACGAATTCCTTTGCTCTCATTATTCTTCAGTGATTGCCTTGAACATGGCCAAAGGATTAAGTGGAACATACAATAGTAGTTTGCAAGCTGCAAAGGATATTTCTGAAAGAACGGGGAAAAGGGTCGATGTATTTGATTCCAGAACTGTTTCAGGAGCACAGGGATTGATTTTATTACGTCTTGCAGAGGCAATTGACCAAGGGGTTTCACATGAGATGATCGTTTCCGAAATTAAAGAATGGATCAGGAAAACAGAGATAAGGGTTACGGTTACAACATTAAAATATATAATAAGGACAGGAAGAGTCAGCGCTTTTAAAAGCTTTATTGCCAGATTGCTTGATCTGAAACCTGTGATAGTCCTGGATGATGAAGGAAAGACTATGATGACCTCAAAGTCTTTTACTGAGAAAGGATGCAGGAACAAGGTGATCAGGAATATCGAGAAGATCGCCCAAAAGCAAAAAATATGGGGTTATGCGATCACCCAAGCAAAAAATGATAAGACTGCAGAATGGTTTGCTTCACAGATGGAGCGGATAACAGGACAAAAGCCAGCATTCATTGCAACTGCTTCCCCTGTACTTAGTGCAAATGTGGGTCCGGGAGTTGTCTCTCTATCTTTTATGCTTGAGTAAAGATCACGAGACCTCAGCGTATTCCATTTCTCATAGGTATTCTTACGAATCTTTGATTTGGTGGGGTCTTTCATTATTTCCACCCGGTTATAGCCACGATCAGAAGATACCATTAAGTAAAATTATTTTCACTTGCTTGCTGCTTTTTGCTTGTGATTTTCCTAAAAAGGAATGAAAGTTCATTGGCCTGTCGGATTATGAAGTTTATAAGAATAAAACTGCTGTTTATAAACTTTCATTAGCGGCATTCATGCTTTTTTGATATTTTCGCAGAAAAAGATTCTCATGATTAACCCTCAACTAATAAATCCCAAAAGCATCGTAGTTATTGGCGGGTCGAATGATTTACAAAAACCGGGTGGCGCAGTGTTAAGAAATCTGATCGATGGAGGCTTTAAGGGAAATCTTTATGTTACCAATTTAAAAGAGCCTGATGTACAAGGAATAAAAAGTTATAATGATCCTTCATTGTTACCAGAAGTTGATCTGGCCATTATAGCAATCGCGGCCAAGTTTATTCCTGATACACTTGAGATCTTAACTACCCAAAAGAACACCCGGGCTTTTATTATTCTATCAGCAGGTTTTTCTGAGGAGAATGCAGAGGGGAAAGTACTTGAACAGAAAGTGGTAAATAGCATAAACAAGGTAGGGGGAGCATTGATCGGACCAAATTGCATTGGTGTTCTGACACCTTCCTATCAAGGGGTTTTTACAAAGCCTATCCCGCGTCTGGAGCCCAAGGGGTGCGACTTTATATCCGGTTCGGGCGCTACTGCATGCTTTATCATGGAAGCAGGAATTCCCAACGGTCTTACCTTTGCCAGCGTTTTTTCTGTCGGCAACAGTGCCCAGACAGGAGTGGAAGATGTTTTGCAATATCTTGATGAGACTTTTGATCCTGAGAAGAGTTCAAGAGTGAAGCTGATATACATGGAAAATATTTCCGACCCACGATTATTTCTGAAACATGCCTCATCTCTTGTGAGAAAAGGATGCAGGATAGCAGCAGTCAAAGCGGGTTCATCGGAAGCCGGAAGCAGGGCAGCTTCTTCTCATACAGGAGCATTAGCAAGTCCTGATGTGGCCGTAGATGCTTTGTTCAGGAAAGCCGGTATCGTGAGATGTTTTGGGAGAGAAGATCTTATTGCGGTGGCCTCTATCTTTATGCATCCTGAAATGAAGGGAGGAAATATGGCCATTATCACTCATGCAGGAGGCCCTGCGGTGATGCTTACAGATGCTCTTTCTAATGGAGGGATAAACGTTCCTCACATTGATGGCCCTGAATCAAAAGAATTACTATCTAAACTTTTTCCGGGTTCCTCTGTGGCAAACCCAATTGATTTTCTGGCAACAGGAACTGCACAACAACTTGACACTATCATTGATTATTGTGAACAACGTTTTGACAATGTGAATGGAATAGCCGTGATATTCGGAACACCCGGGTTGAGCAAAGTTTTCGATGTTTATTCCGTACTAGACACCAAAATGAAAACCGCTAAAAAGCCAATCTATCCCATACTTCCCTCTGTTTTGACAGCTGCACCTGAAATAGACGACTTTATTTCGAAAGGAAGGATATTTTTCAGGGACGAAGTGGTTTTTGGGAATGCCCTGGCGAGGGTTTACAGGATCCCTCCTCCATTTACAGAGAAGGATGAATTTGAAGTTGATCATCTTAGGATACGAAAGATTGTTGACAAGGTGAAGGATGGTTATTTATTGCCGATTGAGATCTGTGAGCTATTGGATGCCTCCGGTATTAAACGAGCCGGTGAGGCTGTCGTGACTTCCAGCAACGATGCTGTTAACCAGGCGAAATTGCTGGGATTTCCAATTGTGATGAAAGTGGTTGGTCCAATTCACAAATCTGATGTTGGCGGTGTTGTCCTGAATGTAAAAGATGAGAATGAAGTCAGAAGAGAATTTGATCGAATGATATGCATCAAGGATACCACTGCAATATTAATACAGCCCATGCTTTCGGGTACAGAATTGTTCGTTGGTGCGAAGTATGAGCCTAAATTCGGTCATGTAGTATTATGCGGATTGGGAGGAATCTTTATTGAGGTTCTTAAAGATGTAGCATCAGGATTAGTACCGATTAGCGGGGAAGAAGCCCTCTTTATGATCCATAATTTAAAGAGTTACAAGATTATCAAAGG
>JBEKQA010000190.1:0-6652 GCA_049520195.1 Bacteroidales bacterium | reverse complement strand
CAAGCCCCCTCCCCCAAGAGGGAGGGGGAACTAGTTAGTTTAAACAACCGATGAGCGAACCTAAGGCGAAGGAAGAGCGAACCCTGAGCGAACAAAGTCTATAGAAAGTCTATAGAGAGTCTATAGAAAGTCTATAGAAAGGGTGTATTTATTTTAATCAAAACGTTAATTTTCAGCGTATTAGGAAATCAATTATTTGCTAAGAATGTTGGTATTTGTTCAGATTCAACGAGTTAGAATTGATATTTTGGTCAGTTGGAGAAATTGCCAGTTGGAGAAGGCAGATAAAAAAAAGAGGTCGCCTATCGGGGCGACCTCTTTAGAATCAATAAGTTGATGTTATTTTCTGATCCTCATTTTGTAGAAAGAGCGGTAAACGAAGTAAAGCGCTACCGCAAAGAAAAAGATGCCGATATAAGGTGCTAAGGCGTAAAAGTTTGGCGATATTGCTATCTCCATTGCGAGAAGACCGAATAAGGTTGTGAATTTAATAATCGGGTTCATAGCGACGGAGGAGGTATCTTTAAAAGGATCACCAACGGTATCTCCGATAACGGTTGCATCATGAAGCGGGGTTCCCTTTTCTTTCATATCTACTTCAACCACTTTCTTTGCGTTATCCCAGGCTCCTCCGGCGTTGGCCATAAATACTGCCTGGAACAGACCGAAGAATGCAATGGAAATCAAGTATGAAACAAAGAATGAGGCGGCAGGATAACGTAACGGATTGTATTCAGCGAAGTTTTCATTTTGATAACCTGAGAAGAATGCAATAGCCAAAGCGAAAGAGAATATTGCAATAAAAATATTAAACATCCCTGTCTGGGCATATTGCGTACAGATCTTTACTACCTCTTTTGAGGTGCTGATCGATGCTTTCTTTTCAGCATTTTCGTCAAGATGAATGTTTTTCTTAATATATTCTACTGCACGGTAAGCCCCGGTTGTAACGGCCTGGATTGAAGCTCCTGTGAACCAGTAAATAACGGCACCGCCCATAAGGAACCCAAGGATCGTGAAAGGATTTAAAATATTCAGGATCTGTTCCGGATCGATGTGAAATTGTTTCTTGATAACCAGGATCAGGGAGAAGATCATGGTTGTGGCACCCACAACGGCGGTACCAATAAGAACAGGTTTGGCGGTAGCTTTAAATGTATTTCCGGCTCCGTCGTTGGCTTCAAGATAATGTTTTGCCTTTTCAAAATCAGGTTTGAACTTGAAATCGCGTTCAATATCTATCGTTGCCTGTTCTATATTTTCTTCAATCAGGGATAGCTCATAAACTGATTGTGCATTATCAGTTACTGGGCCATAGCTATCGACTGCAATTGTCACGGGTCCCATTCCAAGGAATCCAAAGGCAACGAGTCCGAAGGCAAAAATTGAAGGATAGCTCATGAAATCGGCCAATCCATGTGAACTTGCCATATAAGCAGTAAACATCAGAACCAGGAATACCATACCCTGCCAGAATGCACTGAAATTACCTGCAACAAGGCCGGAAAGGATATTCAGGGAAGCACCGCCTTCTTTAGAAGCCGTAACGACTTCGTTAACGTGTTTCGATTTCGGGCTTGTAAAAATCTTGGTAAATTCGGGAATCAGAGCTGCTCCCAAAGTTCCGCAGCTAATAATGATCGAGAGTGTGAGCCACAGCGAATTGGGCAGGTCACCGATCATGATATAGCTGGCAATGAAAGTTACAATTATGGATAAGATTGAAGTGATCCAAACCAGGTTAGTAAGAGGACGTTCAAAATCGATATCATCCTTCTTTTCATAAAGCGCTTTGCTGAGTAACTTGTTAATATAAAAGGCAGTTATTGAAGTAACAACCATCATAATACGCATAACGAATATCCAGGTAAGCAGCTGCATCTGTGTCTGGACAGAAGAAACTGCCAGGACAATAAAAGAAATCAATGCGACGCCTGTTACTCCGTAGGTTTCGAAACCGTCAGCGGTCGGGCCTACGCTATCGCCTGCATTATCGCCTGTACAGTCGGCGATAACCCCGGGGTTTCTTGGATCATCTTCCTTGATCTTGAATACAACTTTCATGAGGTCGGATCCGATATCAGCTATCTTTGTAAAGATACCCCCGGCGATACGAAGTGCAGATGCGCCGAGTGATTCACCAATGGCGAACCCAATAAAACTGGCACCTGCCAATTCCCTCGGAACAAAAAGAAGAATGATCAGCATCATAATCAATTCGACGCAAACAAGCATAACACCTATGCTCATTCCAGAATCGAGCGGAATATTTAATAATTTGATTGGTTTTCTTTCCAGGGAAGCAAAGGCCATACGGCTATTTGCCAGCGTGTTCATTCTAATCCCAAACCAAGCCACACCATAAGACCCGAGAATCCCGATTACGGTCCAGCTAAGAATCAATAAAACACCACCGAAGGAGTTGTGTTGAAGACCCCCAAAATAAAAAGCAATACAAAGACCGATAAAGAGGAAAAGAATGATCAGGAATTTCCCCTGTTGGATCAAATAAGTCTTACATGTTTCAAAGATAATTTTTGCAACATCCAACATAGAAGAGTGAGCTCCCAGTTTCCTTACTTTCCGAAACTGGTATAGTCCGAACAGCATTCCCAGAAGACAAATCAGAAATCCAAAAAGCAACAGGTTATTCTGGCTTTCTGAAAGATTTGGAATTTTAAGATTTGCCTCGCTGGCAAACATAAAAGCCGGCATGACAAGTGCGACCAACAATAGAATAATTTTCTTCATATTTATGTATTTAAATTTATTTTTATCTTAATCCAGGGCAAAAATATTAACTATTTTTCAAATGACGGGTATTTTTGGAAAGGATTTGTCGTTTTGAGAAAATTCATGTAGGTTTGTACTAAAGAAATGACAGTGATACGATGGAAAAGATTCTGCTAGAAATTATAGGAATGTCATACAGCCAATCACAAAGCGGCGCATATGCATTGATCCTTGGAGAAAAAGATGGAAAACGACGATTGCCGATCATTATAGGGGGATTTGAAGCACAATCCATAGCCATTGAGCTGGAAAAAATCAAGACACCAAGGCCACTGACCCACGATCTTTTCAAAACCTTTGCCGAATCGTTTGATATACGTATCCTGGAGGTCATTATCAATAAATTCAGTGTTGGGGTTTTTTATGCCATACTGATCTGTTCTGATGGTAAAACCAAGATGGAAATTGATTCAAGGACTTCAGATGCTATTGCGCTTGCATTACGTTTCAAATGTCCGATTTATACTTATGAAAGTATTATGGTAACAGCAGGAATTCTGATGGAGGAAGATAGTGAGAATCCTAAGCAGGATGAGCCTGTTGAAGATGAAATTTTACAGGAAGAAGCTTCATTTACTGAATATTCTCTTGACGAGCTCACCCAGATGCTACAGACGGCAGTAGAGAATGAAGAATATGAGAAAGCATCGCGTATCCGGGATGAAATCAAAAAACGGCAATAATTTTTCGCAGAGCAACTGAGTTTTAGTTAAAAGGAACCTGATGGGAATAAAGAAACGTTTGGTTTTGCTGAATTTTATGCAGTTTTTTATCTGGGGATCCTGGCTGCTTACGATCGGAGCCTATTGGTTTCAAACAAAGCATTGGTCCGGCACCGGATTCGGAGCGATCTACTCATCGATGGGCATTGCATCACTTTTCATGCCTGCAATTGCCGGGGTCATTGCAGACCGCTGGATCAATGCAGAGCGTCTTTATGGGTTATTCCATCTTTGTGGGGCAATGATCCTGTTCATTATTCCATTGATCAATGATCCCTCTTTAATGTTTTGGATCATGTTGATTTATATGATTTTCTATATGCCAACCATTGCACTAGGGATAACTGTCTCTTTTTCTGTTTTGAAAAGCAGGGGATTCAGTCTTGTTAAAGAATATCCCCCTATTCGTGTATGGGGAACCATAGGATTTATCATGGCACTCTGGGTGGTCAGTATCAGCAGGTTAGAGACATCGGCTTTACAATTTTATATTGCCTCAGCAGCGTCCCTGTTGCTTGGATTATATTCATTTACCCTGCCAGCGTGTCCCCCGTTGGGAAAAGGAGTAAAGAAATCTTTCGTTGATGCTACGGGTCTCAGTGCTTTCAAGCTCTTTAAGAAAGGAAACATGGCCTTGTTCTTTATATTTACTATTATGCTGGGTGTGGCATTGCAACTTTCGAATGCTTATGGAGATACTTTTTTGCACGATTTTAATAACTTTCCGGCCTTTAAAGATCTATTTGCGGTGAAATACCCGGCTATCATAATGTCGATCTCACAGATTTCGGAGACGCTGTTTATTCTTACGATTCCATTTTTTCTTCAGAGGGTTGGCATAAAAAAAGTCATAATTTTCAGTATGGCTGCCTGGGTATTAAGGTTCAGCCTATTTGCATATGGAAACCCTGGCGATCTCCTCTGGATGATAATCCTTTCATGTATCATTTACGGGATGGCTTTTGATTTCTTTAACATATCCAGTTCCCTTTATATTGAAACTCAGTCACCTCCTGCTATCAGAGCAAGCGCCCAGGGATTATTCATGATGATGGCAAATGGCCTGGGAGCATTTTTAGGAAGCAGGCTGAGCGGCATCATTATAGATAATTATTTCACGTTAACACCTGGTAAATTCAATTGGCACGGTATCTGGTTGACATTTGCTGCTTATTCATTTGTTGTTGCCTTATTGTTCGCTTTATTTTTCCGATATCACCATAATCCAAAAGATCTGGAAGTAAAGACTATACATACTAAAAAAACATTAATAATTGATGAAACAGTATCTTGACCTGCTTGATCATATCCTGAAAAACGGATATGAGAAATCGGACCGGACCGGAACAGGGACTATAAGCGTTTTCGGATACCAGATGCGTTTTGATCTGCAGGAAGGATTTCCGGCACTCACCACAAAGAAGCTTCACCTCCGATCCATTATCCACGAGTTATTATGGTTTCTGAAGGGCAGTACCAACATTCAGTACCTGCATGATAACGGAGTCTCCATTTGGGATGAATGGGCCAGTCAGGAGGGAGAGCTTGGACCTGTTTACGGATATCAATGGCGTTCCTGGCCAAAATCTGACAGCACTCATGTTGACCAGATCAAGAGGGTTGTTGATTCCATAAAGAATAATCCGGATTCACGCAGGCACATTGTCAGTGCCTGGAATGTAGGAGAACTTGATAAAATGGCGTTGCCTCCCTGTCATCTCTTATTCCAATTCTATGTTGCGGGCGGTCGGTTATCCTGCCAGATGTATCAGCGCAGTTGTGATATTTTCCTGGGTGTTCCTTTCAACATAGCGTCCTATGCATTGCTGACCATGATGATGGCACAGGTCACCGGGTTAAAGCCGGGGGAATTCATTCATACACTCGGTGATGCTCATATTTATCTGAATCATATCGAACAGGTAAAGCTTCAGCTTACCCGGACTCCATTCCCGCTTCCCAAAATGATTATAAATCCCGAAATTCATGATATCTTTGATTTTTCATACGCGGATTTCAGTTTGCAGGATTACCAAGCTCATCCGCACATAAAAGGTAAGATTGCAATCTAAAACGGAAAACCTATGATATCGATCATCGTTGCAATCGCTGAGAATTATACCATAGGAAAGGATAATGAGCTCCTTTGGCATCTGCCTGAAGATCTGAAACGCTTTAAAAAGATCACATCAGGGAATAAAGTCATCATGGGCAGAAATACCTACCTTTCATTGCCTTTCAGACCCTTAAAAAACCGTGAGAATATTGTCATAACGGATGACCGGAATGAGACATTTGATGGTTGTACCGTGGTTTATTCGATCAAAGAAGCAATCGCTAAATGTGGCAGTGATGAGGAATGTTTTATCATTGGAGGAGCTTCCATTTATAAGCAGATGCTGCCTTTTACGGATCGTTTATATATCACATGGGTTCATAAAGAATTTGAAGGAGATGTGTTTTTCCCAAAAATAAATTTTAGGGAATGGCAAATTGTTTCAGTGGAAGATATTCCAATGGACAACCTTTTGGGTTTTTCTTACTCTTATGTAATATACGACCATAAAAGAGTATAGGCTGAATATCAAATAAAAAGGAGATTCCTATGAAGAAACTGTATTTACTCCTGATTGTCATTATTCTTGCTGGCACCAATCAATCCTGCAGAAAAAACACAGTATACAATCTGACCTCCGATGTGAATGTTGCAAATGATGTGATCCTTTCAGTAAGTTCATATACGGCTGTTTTTAATCTTCTGATCAAATCACGTTTAAATTCTTCCCTGATGACGAGCGGAAGTACATATATCGATGGCGCTTATATTACTTATGATTCCGTAAGCCACGAATATAAGTTCGTCTTTGGTACTCAGATTTCGCCCGATAGCGTCCAAAGAAGTGGCTGGATTATAGTGGATTTGTCTGGAGATCTTCTTAGGCAAGGTACCTATGCCAAAGTTACCTTCTGGAACTATTATGAAGATTATGGAGAAGTAAGCGGAAATGACAGTATTGTCAATGAAGGGACAAATGCTTTAAGTCAGGTGGTATTCCATGATTATATCACACATGGAACTATGGATAAAGGGCTGGGAGGGGGGATCATAAAGGTGAATATCAATGAAAGGCTTAAAG
>JBEKQA010000189.1:0-6670 GCA_049520195.1 Bacteroidales bacterium | reverse complement strand
TGAATCCTTTGTCAAGGAAATGATCGATAAATCGCGGAAGGGTGTAAAAAAGATTTTCCTTTGCCTTCAAACTATCATGAAAAACAACGATAGAACCCGGTCCTGTAGATTCAATAACATTCGAGAGACATTGTTCTTTTGAAATGCCAGCATGATAATCGCCACTCAGTGCCGACCAAAGGATGATCTTATACTTCTTTCGGAGCAAGAAATACTGGCTTGGAGTAACCTTTCCGTAAGGTGGCCGGAATAACTTAGTGTTCAATAGTTCATTACAATGATTGACATCGTCAAGATATTCTGCAGGTGGGGTTTTCCATCCATTCAAATGATGAAATGTATGATTGCCAATGGCATGACCCTCTGCAATCAGACTTGCAAAAACATCAGGATGTTTTTTAACATTATCGCCGACAGAGAAGAATGTTGCTTTTATTTTATTCTCTTTCAAAATGTTGAGGACATCAGGTGTGACTTCAGGGATCGGACCATCATCAAATGTAAGATAGATAACCTTCTCTTTAGTCGGAACAGAACAGGTGACGAAGCGCCCGTCAAATATCCTGAGAATCAATGGTGTTCGGACTGAAAACATAATTGATATTAGTGGGACTTTGACAAAAGTAGCAAATAATTAGTACTTTTGAGGTCTGATCTGACCAAACAGACAGAGTTAAACTTACAAGTGATGACCGGAAAAATAATCAGTAATTAAATAATCTAAGCGAATGAAAAGACTTGTTTTATTAAGACATGGGGAGAGTACTTGGAATAAGGAGAACCGCTTTACAGGTTGGAAAGATGTCGGCCTTTCGGAAAGAGGAGTGAATGAGGCAATTGAAGCTGGCAAAACATTGAAGAAGGAAGGCTTTGAATTCAAACTGGCCTATACTTCCTACCTAACCCGTGCTATCCATACTCTTTGGCTGACACTAAAAGAAATGGATCTTTTATGGATCCCGGTATATAAGACCTGGAGGCTGAATGAGAAACATTACGGAATTCTGCAGGGACTAAATAAATCAGAGATGGCGGAGAAATATGGTGACCAGCAGGTACTGATCTGGAGAAGAAGCTATGATGTCCCCCCTCCCCCAATGGAATTGGATGATCCCCGTCATCCCAGGTTCGACCCAAGATATCGTGACCTGAAACCGTCAGACATACCGGCAACCGAGTCATTAAAAGAAACAGTCGAGCGTATTGTCCCCTTCTGGCTATCGGATATATCGAAAAAGCTGAATGAAGAAAGCGAAGTACTGGTTGCAGCACATGGCAATAGTCTCCGTGGGATCGTTAAATACCTGAAGAACATTTCCAACGAGGATATTGTCGGCTTGAACCTGCCAACGGGAATCCCGTATATCTTTGAATTCGATGATGATATGAATCTTCTGAAGGACTATTTCCTGGGTGATCCTGAGGTAATTAAGAAACTGATGGAAGAAGTTGCCAACCAGGCAAAGAAAAAGTAGGCTCTTATGAATAAAAGGTGGGTGATTGCGGATATTCATGGATGTGCAAACACCCTGAAGGTGTTGGTCGAAGAAAAGATCAAACCTTCAAAGTCAGATGAATTGTATTTTCTGGGCGATTACATTGACCGGGGACCTGATTCGAAAGAAGTCATAGACTATATCTGTCATCTCCGCAAAGAGGGATATCAGGTCAAACCCTTAAAAGGGAATCACGAAGACCTCCTTGTTAATCTGTATGATACAGAAAAGAAATCAATAAGACCCTGGTCCTTTCTGCTTTCAGATCGTAACCGAAAATCATGGTTTGCCATGGGAGGTATGGAAACTTTGAAAAGTTTCCATGTACAAAGTCTCAGGCAGATCCCTACAGAATATATCGAATGGATGAAAGCGCTGGATTATTATGTAATCCTTGATGACTTTATCCTTGTTCATGCCGGACTCAACTTCCAGCTGGATAACCCGTTTATTGACACCAGCTCAATGCTCTGGATAAGGGAATTTGAGGTTATCCCGGAGAAGACCGGTAACCGTAAGATAATACACGGCCACGTCCCGATTAGTCTTCAATTCATCGATCATTTCATCCGGAGTAGTGATTATCAATTCATTGATCTTGATAATGGCCCATATCTGACAGGAGAATCCGGCTATGGGAACCTGGTAGCACTTGAACTGACAAACATGGAGCTGGTTGTACAGGACAACAGGGATTTATAACACAAGAATATTTCCTCAAATATTATTTACCTATATTCTCAACAGCTCTTTTTAATGCCTCCTCCACAGGAAGATAATTGAAGCTTGCCCAGAAGGTATCATCAGGACGGCCAATGATCTGATCCCAGCGCTGGGCGGTGCCAACGACCTTATCCCCTTTGAAATTCTTTATTTTTTCGTGAGCTCGTGTTACTTCTGTAATAATGACATCATTTTTATAGTTAAATCTAAGTCTCTGTCCGTTAGGAGGATAAGTAAAAACCATCCAGTTTTCTGTCCGGATCGAACTTAATACCCAGATACTATCCTTTTTTGAGTAGTTAATCGTTTGCTGGATAAAAGGCATCTCCTCAATCCAACCTGATTTATTCAGGATAAAATAGCCCTGGTTATATTTGTTCTTTTCATAGGCATCATAGGCATTCATACTGGGTTTCTGGCTTAGCTTCATGATTGCAAATGAAGAAGCCTCTATGTAAAGATCCCCTTTCCAGAGCCTTTGTTTAACATCCTTTTTCTGATCGAACTGGATGTGATAAATCTTTCCTCCTCCCGGCTGCAATAGCTCTTCCATGGAGAAATCATAATAATGGAAAAGACTTTCATCGAGTATAGTATGATGATAAAACTCCACAACATCATTGGTAAAATTACAACTCAGACAGCCAACATTCCTGCCGATGTCTCCCAGTGCATTAACTTTATTGGTATCGGAATTAACCCTCCCCTTCAGCAATAGTGGAATGTTTGATTGCCGGTGCTTTTTATCGGCTTCCCCGGATTTATAAAGATAATAACCCGTTTTCAGATCATTTATGACGGCTTCAGTATATTCAGCAAGCCTATTATTTACTGATTTCTGCGAACGTATGAACGCAGTCAGGATCAATGAGTCTTTCCCGTAATTTGATGGGATTGCCATCACAGCCTTCCGGATTACCTCCTGAGGTGTAAGACCAACTACTTCTACCTCTGCAAGTTGCAGGGTTATCGGTTTCATGTTGATCTCAACAGAAGGGCCGAGGCATGACTTAACCGGAACCTGAAGTGTTTCATATCCCAAATAAAAAAATAACAGCGTGTCATTAAGATTCGCTCGCGTAATATCTAATCGGAAATTGCCATCATCATTCGAATTGGTGCCAAATCCGGTATGATTAAGTGAGATCTGCCCAAAGGAAAGTGGCTTGCTGTTTGAGGAATCAACCAGTCTGCCATTTATTTCAATAAAGTCCTGCCCCGATGCAGTATAAATTAACAGAAAGAAGATACCGGAGAGCAGGTTTTTCATGGGATCTCATCCAGATTAACCGAACCGGTAATCAAACCATCCGAAATTGCATCAATTTCTACAGATCCTGAGATCTTTCCGGATTTTATAATGACCTGGCACTTACCATTAAAAAGCTTTCTCTGCCACTGGTTACCATGGCATATGTCAGGCTCATGACTGCTCGGATCCCCATTGCCAACGCCGACTATATATGCATCGCCTTTGACAATAAACCGGATGAGATTTCCTGCATCCGGTACTTCCCGGTTTTCCTTGTCGACAACAGAGATATTTACAACAATAAAATCCTGTGAAGTAGTTGTAAAGACTTTCCGGTCAGGAACCAGAATGATCTTTATAGGTTCTCCGGTAGTCTCAACCTGGCTTGAAATGGCCCTTCCTTTTTTAGATGCAATGGCCTTGAGAATGCCAGGCTGATAAGGAACATCCCACTCCAGGTGGCTATTTCTTTCCATTGTCTTCTTTCCCAGACTCTTATCATTGAGAAATAATTCAACATTATCGGCATTTGAATTGACAAAGACATGTATTGGTTTGCCTTCCTGACCCTTCCAGTTCCAGTGCGGCGAGATATGCAATACATCCTTATCTGTCCACCAGGACTGGTAATAGTAATATATATTCTTTGGAAACCCGCATACATCCATGATACCAAAATGTGAGCTTATATTGGGCCAATGGTATGGAGTAGGCTCGCCACGATAATCAAATCCGGTCCAGACAAAGCCACCTATCCACCAGGGCTGGGTTGCACATAATTTCCACCAGGTCTCGGCTGTGCTTGCCCACGAGGGAGCTGTAATATCTTCATCTGGCACGTAGCACCGGTTGGTATCCTTTATATAAATACCCCGTGTTGTCACAGTACTACCCATTTCAGTGCCGATGATTGGTTGAAGCGGGTGGCTTTTATGATAATCGGCTACGGCAGATTGCCTATAGTTAAATCCACGGACCGGTATAACTTCGTTTATTCCATTAAAGAAATTGCCAAGATCTGCAGCATAGGTAGCGGTTCTGGTCGGGTCGAGTTGCTGCTGATGGGCTAAAAACGTCGATGCAATCCGCCTCCCGATCTCGTTACCCTGAATAAAACCCTCCTCATTGCCAATTGACCATAAGAAGATGGAAGGATGATTACGATCGCGAAGGATCATCCTTTCGAACTGAGCCAGGTATTCAGGACCACTGTTCAGAAGGCGCGTTTCATCCAGCACAAGAATACCCAGGCTGTCACAGGCATCCAGCAGTTCAGGAGCAGGAGGGTTATGACTGGTGCGGTAAGCATTTACGCCCATTTCTTTCAGAAGGCGAAGGCGGTACAGAACGATATCATCCGGCACCGCTACGCCGAGACCCGCATGATCCTGGTGACAGCAAACGCCATGTATCTTGATATTCTCTCCATTCAGGAACAAACCCTTATCTGCATCAAACCGGATTGTCCGGATGCCAAAAAGTGTTACTACGCTGTCAATTGATTGATCCCCAGATCTCAAAACAACTACTGCCTTATAGAGATTAGGGTCATTTAACGACCAAAGCCTCGGATGCTCAATGTTAATATGTTGCCGGACTGTCTCCTTTCCTAATGAAGAAATTAAGATCTTTTGATCCTGTGCGGATGCCAAAACTTTTCCTATCTTGTCTGTAATACAGGAACTTACTGTGCACTCCAATCCGTTAGAATTACTGTTCTCTATGGTTGATTCGAAGGTCACGGATGCAGATTCCTTTCCCACATCAGCCTGAACAAATACTCCGTGATCTGAAACATGAATATCATTGTATGTAACCAGCCAGACATGTCGATATATTCCTGCACCTTCATAAAACCATCCTTCATACTGAGAGGCGTCGACCCTCACCACGAGGACATTCTTTTTATCGAAGTTGATAAAGTCGGTAATGTCATAAGTCACACCCATGTAGCCACTCTCGTTTGTTCCCAGGTAAAACCCATTGATCCAAAACTTTGCATCACGGAAGACGCCGTCGAAACGGATGACGAACCGTTTCCCTTTATCGGCAGCGTTGACATCAAAATGTTTACGATACCAGCCAACACTATTTTCAGGAAAGAGACCTCCAATGGGTTTATAACCATGAGACTCAACATCGCCATTTGTGGAATGGACGAATGGCAAATCTATCGCCCAATCGTGAGGAACCTGAACAGTAGTCCAGCCTAGTTCCGTATACGCCGGATCAATAGCTGTCCCGTCTGCATGGCCCGATTTCGAGAAGATATCGGCAACCCGGTAGTTGAAATCATTATCAGGATCTGCTGCATTACCCAAATGGAATCTCCAGTTGGCATCCAGGCTGACAGTTTGCCTCGGACCTGACTTCTGGGCATTCAGGACCATTGCGCAGAAAACAAATCCAAAAACCAGGATTAAGTTCCGATTCATAATAGTATTTCTGAACATGATATTATTAATTAGAAACTTTCTTCAAGTTGACCAGGGCTGTAAAAAGCTCATATACAGCACATACAACCAAAACAAACATCCCTGCTGTAACCCCGACATTATCTGAAAGACTGCCGATCAGCAAAGGAATAACAGCACCACCCGATACGGCCATGATCATCAATCCTGAGATCTCATTGGTCCGGACAGGATATTTCTCTACTGATAATGAGAAGATTAAGGGGAATATATTGGCAACCCCGAGACCGATGATAAAAATGATCACCATGGCAGTCATTGCAGTCGGGGCAGAAATCAGTGCCAATATGGATACCAAAGCCAGGACGGATGACCAGAGAAAGAATTTTCGGGTAGGTAATATGGTCAGCATCAATGCCCCGCCAAAAGTCCCAAGCATCTTCCCAAAGAAGTATACACTTCTCCCCGATTCAAAAAAGGATCGTTGAGCTTCAGGGAATTTACTGTGCAAAAACTGCCCTGATACAGCATTGATACCGACATCGATGCCTACAACAAGGAAAATCCCCAGCACCATCATGAAGATAAAACCTGTTCCGAGCAGCCCAAATGAGGATGCGAAGGTAGCACGCTTTTCCAGGTTCTTAGTTTCTTCAATTTTAATCAATGAAAGCCACAACACGGAGAGCACCGAAACTATGCCAAAGACAAAGAAGAGTATCTTCCAGTCGCCGAACTTAAGGGCAAAGAAACCGGCCAATGGAGCCGAAATCATCGATCCTATG
>JBEKQA010000188.1:0-6692 GCA_049520195.1 Bacteroidales bacterium | reverse complement strand
CCCTCACCCTCGGATCGAGCCTCCCATAAACAATATCTACTAAAATATTTATGATAACAAGGATGATGGAAATGAAGAGGACAGCTCCCATTAATACTGGAAAGTCATATTTTTCAAGTGCATTTACGATTACCAGGCCAATTCCCTTCCAGTCGAAAATATATTCAATGAATACAGCCCCGGCCAGCAAAGAAGCAAGCCAGCCCGACATCGCAGTAACGACAGGATTCATAGCATTTTTTAATGCATGGCGCATCAGGATACGAAACTTGCTTAGTCCTTTGGCCCTTGCGGTCCGGATGTAATCCTGCGAAAGTACTTCCAGGAGGGAATTTCTTGTTAATTCTACAACAATTGCCAAAGGTCTGATTCCAAGCGTAAAGGCGGGCAATATCAGGTTCTTTAGATCAAGATGCTCCCCGTTTCCAAAATCATCTACAGAAAAAAGACTTCCTGCCAAGTTCAACCCTGTATACCTTCCAAGCAGGAAAGCAAAGATCCAGGCCACTAATATGGCAGCAAAAAAGGAAGGCAATGACATCCCCAGCACAGAAAAAACAAGTGATACGCGATCAATAAAGCTATTTTTATGTAAAGCACAGATAATCCCAATAATAATGCCGATAAAAACGGCAAAAGTCATTGCAACCAGTGCAAGCACAATTGTGTTGATAAATCCTTCTATCAGTATCTCACTGACCTGTTTCTTTGATTGGTATGATCTCCTCAGATAAGGTTTCTTTAAAACAAGGACTGCTTTTTTCGAGATCGGTAAAAGTTTTATGGTTGAGGAATATTTCGAATGATCAAGATACCAATAGCTTGAGGCGTCCACATCGTTATGAATGGACAAAGGAGAGAGGTCATTCAGATAATTAAAGAATTGGATCAGTAGCGGCTTATCTCTTCCCAGATCTTTATTAATAGCCTCAACTGACGTGATATCAGCCCGCTGGCCAAGCATCATACGTGCCGGGTCTCCAGGAAGGATGTTGAACAGGAAAAAGTTGATCACGATCACGCCAATTAACACGAGAAATCCATAAAACAGCCGTTTCAGAATAAATTGTCCCATGCATCTCCTCTATGATCTGATAATTAACATTATGGATGAGCAAATCTTTCAATCACCTTGTCATATGAAGGGAAATTGCGGAATGGCCATTTGGCAAGAACTTTCCCATCCCGGATCAGAATAAGTCCAGGATTTGATCTTATCATGGTCTTAAGCACAATATCATCGGCATTGTAGAAATTAAACCCGGTACCATTATCAATTTTGAATTTCTTGATGTCCTCCTGCAGGGAGCTGGTCAGGCAAACAAAGGAATAACGGTCGCTGACAGTTCTTTTATAAAAAGGGAGAATCTTATGAAATGCCCCAGTATCGGTTTTAGATAAGTCCCAGGCTACCAGGATAAACTGCAGGTCAGGATTATTAACAATGGATGAAGAGACATCAGTTCCATTCTCATCTTCGACTTTTAACGCAAGTGCCTGTCCTTTCGAAAGATCCACTGCACGCTGACTCTTGAAAGCCCATTGTGACATCCAGACTGAATCATTCCAGGGATAATTAGGTGCCAGGTATTCCTTCTCTTCACCAGTTACCTTGTTCTTATATTTCACATAGAACCTTTGAGGTGTTGCCGTCTGGTTAATTTTATTTCCCACTTTCCAACCCATAAAATCGATCAGCGGTAAATGACGATAGCAATAAATAGAGACACCTATAAACAAAAGCCAGAAGATCAGGATAAACATCTTTTGTGCCGAGTCAGGCGCCCACTGTTTGAATTTCTTCCTCTCTTTGATGATTGGAATAACAAATATAAACAGAATAACATTTTTAAGGAAAGTCTGAAGATTGGTCAGTTTAACTGCATCCCCGAAACAACCGCAATCGGGTACGAGGTTATATACAGCATCAATAAAGGTGAGGCAGGTGAAGAAGATCATCATCGCAAGCAAAAACCATGAAAACACTTTGATCCAAAGATTAAACAGCATGCTGATCCCTATTGTGAATTCAAGGGTGCATAGAAAAATAGTGAGATAAAGTGCAAATGGCACTGCCCACGGCATCCCGAATACCTGGAAATAATCTTCCAGCCGGTAACTGAATCCCAATGGATCGATACCTTTGACGAATCCCGAGAAGATAAAAACAAGTCCTACAAGTATACGACTTACATTACGGAAGATTTTCATTATTACGCTATGATTAATGATTTAAAATTCATTGTTGTCAATTTCACTTATCATTAATTTCAGGAAATGTATAATAATATGATTCTAAGTTTCGAGTTTGATCAGTGCGAAGATCGAATAATTTATTATATCCTGATAATTGGCGTCTATCCCTTCGGAGATAAATGTCTTTCCCATGTTATCCTCTATTTGCTTAATCCGCATAAGTTTCATGAGAATAATATCGGTAAGAGAACTTAACCGCATTTCTTTCCATGCTTCACCGTAATCATGGTTTTTATTCAGCATAAGATCAAGTGCGCTGTAAATATGTTTATTGTAAAGCTTCTCCGCGACTTCAGGAGAAAGGTCCTGCTCTCCTTCTTCACCAAGATCAAGTTGAATCAGGGCTATGACACAATAATTTACTATGCCTATGTATTCAGGTATGATCCCTTCATCCACTTTATGGATCCCTTTGGATTCGATACTCCGGATTCTGGTTGCTTTAATGAAGATCTGATCAGTCAGGGAGGAAATCCTTAGAATTCTCCAGGAGCTACCATAATCTTTCATCTTGGTCAGGAAGATCGAACGGCATTTCTGGATTATCTTTTCAAATTTTTGTTCAGTCTTATCGGTATTGGTCATAGGTTAAATGTTCCACCAATTTTAATTGGCTAAAGGTAAGAACTATTTGAATTTTGATAGTAATTTTGTATATTCTTTTTCAGGAGTCTCGCAACAGAATTACAGAAAAGAAATTCTAAACCCAACAAATATTAATGTAACGGCTTTTCATTTAAGAGGCCGAATTTACAAACTTTAAGAACTGTCCGATTGTACTAATGTTATAAATTTCTCTATTGACTATAAAACACGCTACTTACAGATTAAATTGTGCCGGCAGAATTTTAAGTCTTGAAAAGCCGATCGTCATGGGAATCCTCAATATCACTCCGGATTCCTTCTATGATGGGGGGTCGTATTTGAATATTATCGATCAATTGAAACAGGTCGAAAAGATGATCTCTGAAGGAGTGGTCATTATAGACATTGGAGCAAATTCGACGCGACCCGGAGCCGAACCTGTGAGCGAGAAAGAAGAATTGGCCAGGTTACTTCCTTCACTGAAAGCAATTAACGGACATTTCAGCGAAATTGTCATTTCCGTTGACACATACAGGACCACCATTGCAAAAGCAGCTTTAGAGCATGGGGCAACAATAATAAATGATATCTATGGAGGACGGTATGATGGTGAAATGTTTGAATTGATTGCTCATCATAATGTACCATATATTTTGATGCATATGCAGGGAACCCCTGATACGATGCAGATTAACCCTCATTATAAAGACGTTGTCAAAGAGATTCATGAATTTTTCAGGTCAAGGATAGATCTGATTCCTTCCGGATATAACCAATTGATCCTGGATCCCGGATTCGGATTTGGAAAGACAGTTGAGAATAATTTCCTCCTATTGAAGCATTTAGAATCGTTTTGTTCTTTTCAGCGACCTCTTCTCGCAGGATTGTCCAGAAAATCAATGATAAACAGGACTTTACAGATCAAGCCCCAGCAAGCACTCAATGGAACTACGGTACTCAACACTATCGCATTGATGAAAGGTGCTAATATTTTACGGGTCCATGATGTTAAAGAAGCTGTAGAAGCTATCACCCTTGTGGGAGCTAATAATCAATAAACGATTCATTTAAGCTGTCTATTTCCGTTGTTTAAATCAGAATAGCAGATTTTTCTTACTTTTGCCGGGTAGTATTATTTGTACTTAAACTTATAAATTTTCATTTTGCTTCTTCTCAGTATTAATGGCCTATTTGATTTCCGGATTGTTGATATAATAGATATCATCCTCTTTTCCGTATTGTTATATGAGATTTATAACCTGGTTAAAGGAACAGCTGCCATCAGGATATTTATTGGCATCATTGCAGTGTATCTGATCTGGAAAGTCGTGAAGGCGTTCCAGATGCAGTTGTTAAGTGAGATACTTGGACAATTCATCAGTGTTGGATTTATAGCACTTATTGTGGTATTTCAACCTGAGATCAGGCAATTTCTTCTTCTTTTAGGGAATACCAGAATTATCAAATCAACAAGAAAGCGATTCCTTTTCTGGAAATTCGAGCTTGAGGATCCAATTCATCTTTATATTGATACGATTGTTAAATCCTGCCAGAAAATGGCGGATACTCACACAGGAGCACTGATCGTAATCACAGGGCAGAATGAGTTGAAAGCCTACATAGAAACAGGACAGGTCCTGGATGCAAAGATCTCAGAGTTTTTACTTGAAACAATATTCTTCAAGAATAGCCCCCTTCACGATGGGGCGGTAATCATTGCTGGAGGTACAATTCGTGCAGCACGTTGTATCCTGCCTGTTAGCAGCAACCAGGAAATTCCTGCTAATTATGGCTTGCGGCACCGGGCTGCAGTCGGAATCACAGAAAAATCAGACGCCTTTGCAATCATTGTTTCAGAAGAAAGAGGAAAAATTTCATTTAGCCACGAAGGACAGTTGTCAAAAGAGGTCACACCTTCTGACTTGTCCAAAGCCATGGAAAAATATTTCAAGTAGTTCCAGCTTTTATTAGCTTATTTATTTTTCTTGTGATGTTTAACCGGTTTCAGTGTAGCCAAAGAATCTGCGACTCTGGTACTATCTGCTTTTCGTTGTTCCTCAAATTCCTGGATCATTTCTTCCGGTGATTTGCCAAGGTTCTTTAAGGCAATCCTTGCATCCTTAGTGAAATCATTATCTGGATATTTCTCTATAAACTGCAAGTAAATTTCCTTTGCTTTGTCCAGGTTTTTAATCTGATTTTCATAGATATAGCCCTTGAAGAACAAGGAAACAGCAGCTTTTGGGTTGTCGGGGTATTTTTCAATGTATTTATCAAAAAGTTCAATGGCTTTCGTTCCATTTCCAATATTCATGCATAGGTTTGCTGCTTTGAATGTATATTTCATTGACATAGTATCCTTCGGAAAATGACTAATAAAGGATTCATAAGCCGAAAGCAAACTATCTGCTTTAACTTTATCAAACCCAGTTGATGATTGGGCGAAGAGTCTGTTCTCAATTGAAACAATTGTTTTAGCTGATTTTTCTCTTGATGGACCACAACCAGCTAAAATAGCCAAAGCTAAAATAAATGGAAGTAAAGTGTATTTTCTCATTTTCGTTTAAGTTTTAGATATTTAAATAAAGATAGTCTTCGATTTATTTTTTGCCTTTCTTTTGTAATGGAAAGATCATCTTGTACATTACATCAACATTCCCCCTTGAAATATCATTAAGCTTTCCTTTAAGGAGCATCTTTCTTAACGGGCTCAGCTTGTCGATAAACATTATTCCTTCAATATGGTCATATTCATGCTGAACGACACGTGCTATTATCCCTTCAAACCTTTCATCATGTTGCTGAAAATTTTCATCCTGGTATCGAATGTATATCACTGGTTTGCGATTAACATCTTCACGTATACCAGGGAAACACAGACAACCTTCATTAAATACCCATTCTTCTCCTTCTTCCTTATAAATTTTTGCATTGATAAAAACTTTTTTAAACCCTTCTGTTTCAGGGTATTTTTCAGCATATGGTGCTGCATCAATGACAAAAAGACGGATCGATTGGTTTATCTGTGGGGCAGCCAATCCAACACCATCCGATTGATACATGGTTTCAAACATATCGTTGATAAGCTTCTCAAGCCCGGGGTGGTCGGGATCTATCTCTTTTGCAACTTTTCTCAGGGTCGGGTGACCAAATGCTAACACAGGTAGTATCATTCTAATTGCTTTAATTAATAAAAATCTTCAATGATGATCTTGTTTGTTCATCATTCTTTTCTCCATAAACGACTGTAAGATGAGAACAGCACTGACAGTATCCACCAGTGACTTCTCTCTCCGTGCCTTCTTTTTTGCTCCTGAATCCCGAATCGTTCTGGTTGCAATTACGGAAGTAAACCGTTCATCCATTCTTTCAACGGGTATATCCTGAAATTCTGTTCTCAATCGTCTGATAAATGGCTCAATAAATTTTGTCGATTCTGAGGCTGTATTATTCATCTGTCTGGGTTCTCCAACGACAAAACACTCGACAATGTTTCGTGATGTATAATCCTTCAGGAAAGCCAGAACCTCCGTGGAAGGTACTGCAGCCAGCGCCGTAGAAATAATTTTCAACTCATCGGTCACTGCAAGCCCAACCCTTTTTTGTCCATAGTCGATAGCGAGTATTCTTCCCATTTTTTTACAAATCGGCACAAAGGTACAAAGGAATTGCAAACGAGCAGGAGATGCACAATTGAAAAATGATAAATGAATCGTATTACATAGCCATTACTTCCTGGTAATGAATGTCTGTTTAAGGAGTTGACCAAAGAATTCACACCAGATTATCAATCCACAAATCACAAATTTGCTTTACTTTTGACCTTTCATAATAAAGAAGATGGGAGATTT
>JBEKQA010000187.1:0-6695 GCA_049520195.1 Bacteroidales bacterium | reverse complement strand
GCCGGGGTTATTGATGACCTGTATCCAGCCGTAATAATAGAATGTGACCCCATTGGGAAAGTAAAAGTCGCGGAATCCGATGAAACCGGTTCCCTTTCCCTGGAATCTCTCCAGGCTGAAGCTGTTTGATGTGATCGTATCTTTCCAGACAGCATCCCCGGAAATGACATCCCCCTCCTTTAAAAAGAGAATATCCCCGTTAACCGGGTCTTTCAATAATTGCTGGCCGCCATCACCTACCATACCGGGGTATATCGTATTCCGTATCCGGGTGCGCAACTGATTGCCATCATTATAGACCTGAAAGATGAACTCTCCGAGGGTATCGGCGCCTGGGTTGATCAGTACCTTCCCTACGGTCAGGTACTGCAAATTGTCGGGTGAAGTACTGCTCGCGGTCTTTTTACAGCTGCTGCCGAATACAAGCAAAACTATCAAACCCATGATGATTAAGGATATATTTTTCATTTAATGTTATATTAAGACATGCTAAATATAAGGCAATTATTTATATGTTTAGTTGTCCTGTTGCTATTTATTCTGGTTGATGGAAAAACCGGAACATGGGATCACCTTTCGCCGAATTTGTTTGACCACACCAACCTGTCAACATTCAATGCTCACGGGTTGTAAGATTATACCGGCGAAGATTGGTCATTGCGAGCGTTTTTTCCAGCCATCCCTGTAAAATAACCAAATCATCAATTCCGGACACAGCGGACCGAATAACTGACTGTCTTGAGGCTGTAGCTGCGATATACGTAATCAAATCCGTAGCTGATGTACCGGTCCCATGCGTAGTTAGTCCCGCACACCGACGACGACCAGAAATAGGCGCAGTCATTGAGATCGTAGTCACTGCCATTCCGGCAACCACCCGGAAGGGCAGTGAATCCGCTGCTGTTCGTAGCATCCCAATTTGGCGATACCCAATGGGCTGTTCCGGTCTCTTTCATCTTTGCTCCGGCAACAAGTTCCCCTCCAAGATAATCAGTCAGTGTAGTCCACTCTGCATCTGTTGGTAAATGCCAGCCGGTTGGACATATCCCCTGTGCTCCCTCTGTTCTTGAATATTGCATCATTTCATTCCACTGGTACAATCCTCCATAAATAGCGCAGTTTGTATCGCTATTATAGCAGTACTTTTCAATGATGCCGTTGTTTTCCTGGTCCCGGGTATCGTCAATTCTCTTCCCGACATTCAGGTTTTCCTTTAACCAGCATTGCGTTCCTATCTGTACTGTATTATAGATTTGTCCCATATAGCTTACTGCGGGCATTCCCGGGCAGGATATACCCACAGACGGAATAAAATTAAATGTGTACGTTTTGCTAATTGCCGGCGCATCCTGGAAAGCAGTCGTTAAAGTGTCATAATATCCTGCAAACAGAAGTGTGTCACCGGCCATGAAAGTAAACTTACCCGGCATTGCTGCTGATTTAAGGGAAACAGGTTCATTTTCTGCTCCGTTATAAGTAAGGATACATCCCGAAGAAGGCTTTAACGGTATGGAAACTATTTTAATACTTTTTTTCATCGCTTTGCAGGAAGCTGTAAAAATATAGGTTTCAGCGCTTCCGGGTGTAAATAAAAAAGAATGATAACCGGATTGGAGTTCCTGACTAAAAAAGGCAACCTGCTTACCGCTCAGGAGGGAAACATTAATCGTAACATTCCCTCTTTCGGGCAGATATAGCAGGATTTTCGTACTCTCACGTACAGGGTTCGGTATATTCTGAAATACCTGGAATTCCCTGGAAACAAAATGTAAATCATTCGTCCCCATTGGAACTAAATACAATACGGTATCAGGCCAATAAAGAGTTGTATCGCAGTTCATTTTTAGATTCTGGATATAGATCTTGCTCAGTTGTGCATAGTGTCCTTTAAAAGACCCTGTAAAAGAAAGCGAAACAGAGTGCTGCCCCAGCGCACTGCTTGCGAACAGAAGTAAAAAGAATGCCGTTGTAAAAATTTTTCCTCTCATGGGTAGGTCTTTTTAGATGGTTTTTGTCAATAAAACACGTTACCTGACGTCCGGTTTGCAAGCTGCAGTGCGGAATTTAGAAGATTTTATATTTGACTTTCATTCCCATGTTTATAGATCCGGCTACTTTTCTTACCAATGGGAAATTCCTGCTGTAAATCTGAAACTAATAAGTAAAATTATAGTAAATATCCAACATAAAATACAATTACGACCAAATAATTTGTAAACAACCTGATTAGCTTTTTTCAGAATGACGATCCGGAATTCCTTTTGTGGGCGGTCAGCTAGTGGAATATCGCTTGGAATTATTGCCTATAAGCATAAACGAAATCAATTCTGAATCATTCAGGGTTGATATCCAGGGTTGATTATTATGAATCTTTGTCAGCATAAAGAGCTATGTTTTAAATTATTAATCACTTATTTTTTCTGTGAATTCTATTGTGTTCTTAACCGGATAAATAAACTTCCCCACAAGTTGGATGAGAAAAATTCCTTCACAACAATGTTACTTTTGGAATTGATACCGGGGACTTTATTCCCTCGTAGCATTTGTTATCAGGAGTTCAATAAATTACCAGAAGTAAAATAACGAACTGGGTTTTATTAATAGAATTAGTCTGTCTTGCAAAAAACAATCTTTTTTTTCCGGGTGCAGTGCGATTCACCTTTTCTCAAGTGCCCCGTGGCGATCAAACATCTTTGGTTTCCTCGTGAATATACATCCTAAAAAAAGTCAAGGAGGACCAATATCTATGCCTTGGCAGTCAGTTCAAAAAATAAGTACCCAAAAACTTGCATAACATCAACATTTTTATTATCATTGGTGCAGTTTTACTGGATAAAGGAATCTTATTTGCCATTATTGGATGGTTGGCCTTTTAAATCAGACACCCTATGAAAACACTATTCTACATCTTATTTCTCTTCCTTCCAGTTGTCGTCTTTGCACAAGAGCCTTGGTTCAAATCCTCACCCTTGAATTATTCATGGCAGATCGTTGGCAATGCAGATTTTGCAGCAGACGCTTCAGATTATCTAAGTTTTACCCTCAGTCCTTCTGGTCAACCTTATGTGGCATTTCCGGATTGTAGTAATTCCTGGGAAGCAACTGTAATGAAATATAATGGAAATTCATGGGTGAATGTTGGGAATGCGGGCTTTTCTACGGTTAAAGTTGGATTTCCATGCCTTGCTTTCGATCCTACCAATAGTATTCCTTATATTGCGTTCATAAACTATTCCGGACCAAATCCTTTTGGAATATCCATGATGAAATTCAATGGATCAGACAAATGGGTCGATCTTAATATAAATGTCTACACAGGTGATCAACTAAGTCTCGCTGTTAGTCCATCCGGGGAACCCTATCTGGCTTTTCGTGATTTTGGTATTTGGGGTGATTCCAGTGAAAGATTAACAGTTCTCAAATTAATTGGAACCGGTTGGACGTATGTTGGAACTCCATTTTTTTCCCCTGGAAAGGTTAATTGTACCAGTATTGCCTTCAGCCCAACTGGTCAGCCCTATTTGGCATTTGGGGATAGCGGATATTATGATAAAGCCACTGTTATGCGATTTAATGACACGACCTGGGTCAACGTTGGATCAGCAGATTTTTCTGCCGGGTGGATATATGATATTAGTCTTGCATTCAGTCCTTTAGACGGTCAACCGTACGTGGCATATGAGGATGGGGGCAATTCAATAAAAGCAACCGTAATGAAATTTAACGGGCGCAATTGGGTAAATGTTGGTAAAGCAGGTTTTTCAGAAGGAGAAGCATATTTTACAAGCCTCGCTTTTGACCCTTCTGGTCAACCCTATGTGGCCTATGAGGATGGGGCCAATTCATTTAAAGCAACTGTAATGAAATTTGATGGAAGTTCATGGGTGAATGTTGGAAATGCGGGCTTCTCAGCAAATGTTGTTTCATCGCCATGTCTCGCTGTCAATATGCAGGGAGAACCCTATGTGGCTTATAGGGATGAAGCAAATTCCTGGGGAATAACCGTAATGAGATATGGGGCACAGGCTGGAATTAGCGAATTAACATCTTCCAGGATATCAATTTATCCTAATCCTGCTCACGATAATATAACGATTGAAACATCATTTGCACTATCCCAGGTCCAGTTATCCATTTCAAACCTGAATGGTCAGCAACTCATCACCAGCCAAATCACACTGCCAAAAACACAGATTGACATCAGCAATCTACCCGGTGGGGTTTATTTTGTTCGGTTGACCAATGATAAGACAGTGGAAGTTGGGAAGTTTATTAAACAATAAATCCTGCGAATTCATTAACGTGAGAGGGTTAGAATATCTGACTGTTTCTGCCTGACCCCCTCCTTCAGACAAACGATCTCATTTGAAGTAAAGGACATGTGTTGCTTGTAATTAATTGCTCAAGATTACGATAGGGGTTTTGTAATATTTCTCTTAGTCTTCCGATGATGAGTTAAGCTCCAATATTACGCTGACTTGCTCAGTTGTCAATATATGCAGATCTTCCAATCGGGTGGTTCAAATTTGCTTTTAAGTTAAAATTCAGCTATATTTGGGTGTCCTTTTTACCATCATACTCAGCATGTTAGATGTTCTCGCCTACACCTGATGGTTGTTTGTGTTGTGTTAGTTGCAATATTGTTTACTGTATCCCTCCGCTTCTTTGTTTCCAAGCTCATGTGCCTTGTGAAAGTCTTCGCAGGCACCGGGGATGTCTTTTATCTTCAATTTCGACAACGCACGGTTAAGGTATCCCTTGGCATCGTCTGGTTTTAATCTGATCGAAGTAGTAAAATCCACGATAGAACCTGTGTAATCACCCTGAAGTGATTTAAAAACACCCAATGCGAAGTAGGCTAGTGCATCCGTGTTATCCAATCTTACGGCCCTATTCATATCCGTTATTGCACCGGGAATATTGCCTGTTTCATATTTCAGAACACCCCTGTTTTTATAGGCTAGTTGTGAGTTCGGGTTAAGTTCTATCGCCCTGTCATAATCCTGCATTTCAGCGGTTTTATTACCCAGTCCGTCGTAAGCGATCCCCCTGTTGATATATGCATTAACAGCAGATGGATCAAGCCGGAGAGCTGCATTACAATCCTGTAAAACGGCGGGATAGTCTTTTAATTCGATAAAGATCTGACTGCGATCGATCAGGCACAGTTGATTATCCGGCTTCATCTCCAGGCTTTTATTATAATCCTGAAGAGCGCCCTGAATATCATGGTTGTCCCTTTTATAATCACCACGCAGGCAATAGGCCTGGTAGCTGTCAGGCTGTTTCTTAATGATATCGGTCATTAGTTCGTCGCCATTCTTCCAAACGCCAATCCTTTCCCATGTAAGGTATGAAAACAGGACCACGACTAAACCAACAATCATCACTGCATATTTTTGAACGGAAGCCTTAGGTAGGGATGAAATCCATTGTCCGGCACTGTAAAACAAGCCAATGTATGCAACGTAAGTATAGCGTTCGGCGGTAATGGCATTGCCTACAGAAATTACCTGCAGCATGATTGAAATAACGATCAGGAAAAAGAATGTGCCAAAAAGTTTCTCACACCTGAATTTTGAAGGTCTGACAACTAATCCTGTTAGTATCAATAAAAATGGAAGTGATAAATAATAGATCACCGGCAGTGCGCCACCCCCGGATTCCGGGTAATAATGCATCGCCGAAAGGCTGAAGGGCAACACTGCCCTAATAAGGTAAAAAGAAAGGGTGTATGTAAATAAAAATATCCGGTCAACCGGCGAAAACAACGTGGAAACTTTTAACATGGCAATTTGCTGGGACATTAATGCCAGAATCCCAAAGAAGATGGATAGCGCAAAAAAGGGTGCCTTTTCGAAAAATATTTTTGAACTCCGGTTCCTGCCTTTGTAGAGATCTATGGCGAGCATCAGCACAGGTAAAGTTACTGCTGCAGACTTGGATAAAAGCGCTAGCGCAAAAAAGCCGAGGCATAATCCGTAATAGTTAAGCTTGTACCCCGATTTCAAGTATTTAAGATATGCGATCAGGGCACTAAGATAAAATAAGGTGTATAGCACGTCTTTAAGTTCGGAAATCCATGCTACCGATTCAACATGCATGGGATGAAGGGCAAACAACACGGCTACGATCAATGCGATTTGTTTGTTTCCACTCAACTTCTCTGCCAGTTTGTATGCCAGCAGAACATTGATCAAATGTAAGGCTACATTCAGCGCATGGTATGGGACAGGGTTTAATCCGAATAAGCGATAAGCAATCAAATAAGTAAAATTCGTTAACGGCAAATAATTACCGTCATAAAAGGAGGTAACTATTTTCTTTATTCCATTAAAACTAAAATCCCTGATAAACGGGTTGTTGAGCACATAAACATTGTCATCAAGTGAGGCAAAGTCATTGAATAAGGCCCTGGCATATATCAATGCAGTAAAAACAATAACCGCATAAATAGCCCAATCCGGCAGATAAACAGCAGGATTATTCTTTTTCACACCCCCGCTATTCCCGGGTTTAAGTTTGGGGGGTGAAACTTTTTTTTTCTTATGAATGTTGCCAGCCATAAAAGATTCATCAGGATAACACTGTGACAAAAATATAGATTAATAGCTGTAATCAAAATTATTTCCTGAATTTGAACCTTCTTCGGGGCGAGAAGATTGACTCAGCCCTTCAGGCTTCCCGGACTTCCG
>JBEKQA010000186.1:0-6719 GCA_049520195.1 Bacteroidales bacterium | reverse complement strand
ATATACACCAATGACAGGCTGGCAAAATGGTTCAAGATCGGAGGATTTTACCAGTATTCTTTTGCTATTTCCACGGCCAAATATGGCGGAGATGCTAGTTTCCTGATCAACAAGCGAAATGATTTCTCGATCCAGGGCGGCTACTTTTATGACTTGGTCGAATCGGGGGGAGACCGGTTTTTCGATGATTATAACTCTATCCTCAGCGGAAATTTCCAACCCCTACTGGTAAAAAAGCTTGACCGTGTGGAAAATGAGAACTTTTCGCTGACCATAAGGGTAAGGAAATACTGGCTTTTTAACTTTGGAATTTCCCGTAGTTTTAAGCTCTCGACCACGCCGGATCTCGCCACTAACATCGGGAATGCCGTTGTCCTTCAGAACCAGTTCCAGTTCACGGATGTGACTGCAGCCCTGAAATGGGCTTATAAAGAGAAGTTCATTGAAACTATAGACGACAAGATCTCACTGGGAACAAATTATCCCGTCGTCTGGCTGCAATACACGCATGGCATCAAAGGAGTGCTGGACGGGGAATTCGATTATAACCGGATCGACCTTAAAATAAGGAAGACATTTATGATCAAATATCTTGGAAAGCTTACATTTCAGGTTAATGCCGGCTATGTTGATCAACCTGTTCCGGCCTGCAACCTATATTATGGTGACGGCAGCTACCGGCTCATCACACTCTTTGCGCCGAACAGTTTTGCAACCATGCGGATGAATGAATTCCTTTCCAGCAAATACACGACCTTATATCTGTACCACGATTTCGGCTACCTTCTGTTTAAAGGGAAGAAGTGGTTTCATCCTGAATTTGCCCTCTCTCAAAACATTGGATTTGGCTGGCTCGACCATACCGAGCGTTACAGTTATGTTAATGGCGTAAATGATCCCTATAAGACAATGAAGCTAGGCTATTATGAATCGGGGTTGCTGATTAACAAACTCGTTGATTTAAAACTTTATACCCTTGGCATTGGAGGCTTTTATCGATGGGGACCTTATTCATTGAAGAACACCTGGGACAATTTTGCTGCAAAGATCACGATAATTTTTCCGTTAAAATTTGATTGATAATTTGGTCAGTCTTCAGTAAATGAATTTATCAGGATGATTATATAAAAGGATTTTCTAAAAACTGGTTATATTTGTAGGTTTGGATATAAATCTGAACAGAAGTCAATTTATTATTTTCAATCCAGCTCCTAACAAATATTAGTGATGAGTACACTATACCAACAATACAAACTATTTTTTATCATCCTTATTGTTTGCCTGATTGGATTTCTGGCCTGGTTTTTTTCACAGATACTGATCTGTATCATCATTGCGGGGGTTATATCCATTATTGGTAATCCGTTGGTTGAGCTTCTTGACAAAATTCATTATAAAAAGATACAACTACCCCATGTTATCAATGTCTTCCTGACACTGATCATCATTGTTGCAGTAGTACTGGGTCTTCTGAGCTTCTTTATTCCTCTTGTCGTTAGGGAGACAAGTATGGTCACTTCCATTGACTGGCAGAAGCTCATAGATTATTACAAACCCCAGATCCAGTGGCTTCAACACAATCTGGTTTATTATGGAATAATCAAAAAGAATGCAACTCTTGAATCGCTGCTAAAGGACACGTTATCTCATTACATCGACCTGAGTATCTTTTCCAATGTTCTTTCAGGTGTGATTTCCTTTGCAGGCAGCCTTTTCTTTTACTTATTCACTACCCTGTTTTTATCCTTTTTCTTCCTTCTGGATTTGATGATGCTGCCCAATTTTATTCTTATGCTTGTTCCCCGGAAATACGAAGAGCAAACGAAGAATGTAATGCGTAAAAGCAGGACAGTTCTGACCCGTTATTTTTTGGGACTTGTAATCGATGTCCTCGTCATGATCGCATCCTATTCCATTGCTCTGAGTATAGTAGGAGTCAATGGAGCACTCGTCATAGCATTCTTTGCAGGTATTGTTAACATCGTGCCTTATATCGGCCCCCTCATAGCAGTTGCAACCGGAATTATCTTAGGCGTTACAGGAGTCGTAAGTGAGGGGAACTTTGGCTCCATAGGGTCAACAGCACTTGGTGTATTGATTGCAATGGTTATAGTTATACTGCTGGACAATATTCTGTATAGCCCGATGATCCAGGGAAAGAGTATGAAAGTACATCCTGTTGAGATATTTCTTGTGATTATTGCTGCAGGAAGTATTGGTGGCATCCCTGGCATGATTGTAGCTGTTCCGTCTTATGCCTTTTTAAGGATCGTAGGAGAAGAATTTTTCAGTCAATTCCGGATTTTTAACAAATCATAATATCTATTCTTTTTCTTAATATGAAATTAAAAAAAATAATCAGATGTCAACATCAAGTTCAAAGGTCCTGCTGGCGGGAATCATGGGTTTAGCTGCAGGCGTTGTGATCGGGTTGCTGTTTGCACCCGCCAAAGGTTCAAAAACCAGGAAACGGTTGAAAAAGCGTCTAATGAGCATGGCTGATTTTATCGAAGATGATGTCTCCGATAAGCTTGGAGCATTAAAATCTGCATTTGCAAATGAAGAAGAAGAGGATGAAGACGAGGACGACCTGCAAATGGTGGATGATAAGGTGTGAAATGCAGCCCAGGACTCATGACTTTTGATTATTCGTTTCTGTTAAATTAATAAAAGATTTTTAAAATTCGTAATAACCCACGATATGGAGTCACAAAAATTAAGTGGTAATTTCACTGAGATCTCTGAAAATGTCAAGACTTATATCCAGATCAAAACAGATTTTCTAAAACTGACCCTGACAGAAAAACTGTCATTGATCATATCGGCACTGCTTATCTCGGTGATCCTTTTCCTCGTATTTCTTTTCATCAGTCTGTTTATAAGCATGGCATTTATTTTCTGGTTCAAGGATCACGCCGGACCTCTTTATGCAGGAGCTTTGATCGTTGCCGGCTTTTATCTGCTGGTAGGGGTGGTTGTATTTCTTATGCGGAACAGGCTCTTTATTGATCCACTGGTTGCACAGATTTCAAAAATATTATTGGAGGAAGAGGATGATGAAAAATAAAGCAACGCGGAGTTCAATCCGCAAAATCCATTCAATGCATGAATTGCAGCTGGAAAAGGCAAGATTGAAACTTGAGCTTGTAAAAACGGAAGACAAGATCAAGGGCAATTATCACCATATTCTCTCTGCATTTTCATTAAGAAATATTTTTTCAACAGTGACCAGTGAGATTGCAAGCCCATCTTCACTCCTGATGAAATCAATTACATTATTCAGAAATTGGTTAGGTAAACAGAAGAAAAAAAAGAAACAGGATAAAAACCAGAAGAAAATTCTGAGAGATGATCCAGATGAAGGCCTGTCTGATTGAAAAGGCATAAGTCAAGCACCGGTAGTAACATACGGAATGATTCAGCTCAGTAGGTCAATTAATTTATTAAAGCTGTTCTTAAGCTATTGTCTTTCAAGAATATTGCGTCAGCCGATTCTTTGGGGAAAGCCGGCGAGTATTTCCATAGAACCAACTAACTGTTGCAACCTGTATTGTCCTGAATGCCCCTCAGGGATGAATCTGCTGACGAGGGAGAAGGGGTCAATAGAACCTGCCCGGTTCAAGAATATTATCGATCAGTTATCTCCTACCCTTCTCTATCTGAATCTCTCTTTTCAGGGCGAGCCATATCTTCATCCGCAATTTACTGAAATGGTCAAGTATGCCAGGTCGAAAAAGATCTATGTCTCATCCTCAACCAACGGGCACTTTCTTACTACTGAGAAAGCAAGGCAGACCCTTGAATCCGGATTGGATAACCTTATCATTTCTCTAGATGGGACTGATGAAGATACCTACCAGATTTACCGTGCCGGCGGAGATTTCAGGACCGTCATCTCCGGAATAAAAGAGATCATAAAACAGAAAAAAGAGACCGGAAATAAAAAGCCTAGGGTAATCATCCAATTCCTTGTTTTGAAATCAAACCAGGACCATGTGAATTTAGTAAAGCATATGGGCAAAGAACTGGGTGCAGATAAAGTCGTGCTCAAGACGGCACAAATTAACGACTTCAGTGAGGGGAATCCTCTGATACCCGACTTGCCGGGTTTATCCAGATACAAAAAGATACCTAAAAGAACCGGCGATACTGCAAGCTACAAGATAAAAAACCGGCTTCCCAATCATTGTTTTCGGGTGTGGAGTAAGTGTGTTGTCACCTGGGATGGCGCAGTTGTGCCATGTTGCTTTGATAAAGATGCAAAGTACAGAATGGGAAATATAGATAGAGAGACTTTTAACGCGATCTGGAGAAATGATAATTTTCGTGAGTTCAGAAAAAAGATCCTGAGTTCGAGGAAATCCATAAATATTTGCAACAATTGTACGGAAGGTACGGGATGGTCGTATTTTCTTTAAACCATAAAAAAGAAATTTATGAGGAGAAAACTTTTAGCAGGCGTGATTTTATGCTTTTCATTGTTAAGCGGCATTCTTCACGCTCAGGATGTTAAAATGCTTGAGTCGGCGCAAGGTACCCGAGAGATATTTCTTCTTCAGAATGAAAACGTGGCCTGTAAAGTCATTATCCGGGAAAATCATCTGGAATGTGATTCCATAGTTGGTGATCCCGGTTGGTTGCATTCATATGGAGCATTGCCATTTACTTTATGCAGTGATGCAAATTTCGGGTTACAATTTACGTGGACCGACTGGCAGGCTCCCAAGAAGGTCTTCAATGCAGATAATCCTGTGACATTCGACAAGGATGATTTTGAGATGACCGGGCACAAGTTCCTCCAAATTGAAAATGGTTCAGCAGACCTGGAAATAGATTTTCATGGGACGAATAACCCTCTCCTTCTGAAGATCATCTACCACCTTGATCCCGGTGCATTTTTCATTAAAAGGAAAGTTGCCGTCCTTGATACAACATTCGGGTATCATTTCCTTGAAAAGATTTATGGATTCAATGGAAGGATATCAGGGGTCATTGACTCATGTGCTCTTCAGACTTCGATGATGTTTGAAGAAAACTCGTTGACAAGCAAGACATTTCAGCAAGGAATTGAAGGAGCTTCGTCTCTTTGCTCAATCAGTGTAATAAAAAGCGGAGATTTCGGGCAGCCGGTGGCTTTTACTTTCCCACAGACAGGAGCATTTTATGGTCTGGAATATCCTGCATCCGTTAATCTGGCAAAGGCTGAAAGCCCCTCCCAATGTGAGGTGGAATGTTCTCAGGATTTTGGAATCAAAGTCGGCAAAAATGCCATAGAATCAGATTGGGTTGTTGAAGCACTTGTGCCGACCGTCAATGTTAAAGACTGGTTCTTTAAATATATGAATTCGATCAGGGTTGCTGCTGACAGGATCTATACACTTTATAACAGCTGGTATGATCTCAGGTCGCCAGAATTCCCTAAAGTGCAAGCCGACCATATAATGAATGCTCAGAACATATTCAATATTATCAGCCTTTTCAGGAAGAACATAATTGAAAAGCATGGTATAAAACTTGATGCCTTTGTTCTTGACGATGGGTGGGATGTTTACCAGAGTGATTGGGTGCTGCGGAAAGAAACATTCCCGAACGGACTCAAACCCATTGCCGACACACTTCAAAAATTGGGGACATCTTTGGGGCTATGGATAGGTCCAACAGGAGGATATTCTTTCCGGATGAAAAGAATTGACTGGATGAAAAGCAATGGCTATGAAACGGTGGGTAAAGGTCGTGACTATGAGATGCTTTGCATGGGGGGCAAAAACTACTCGGCATTGTTCAGAAAAAGGGTGATAGATTTTGCTTCCAATGAAGGAGTTGGTTATTTTAAATGGGACGGTATACAATTTGCCTGCAGCGAGCCGGATCACGGACATCCGGTTGGGATCTATTCAAGAAGGGCGATCCTGGATTCATTAATTTCAAAATGCCAGGCGGTAAGAGATATCAACAAATCCATATATCTGAATATCACCTCAGGAACGTGGCTTAGTCCCTGGTGGGTAAAGTATGCGAACCAGGTCTGGATGCAGGGAGCCGATTATGGATATGCTGATGTCCCAAGTATCAGTGAGCGGGATGCGGCAATCACTTACAAGGACTTTGTTCTATATGATGATTTTAAGACCCATGACTGCTGGTATCCGGTTTCAAATTTGATGACCCATGGCATCATAAAAGGGAATTTAGAGCGACTCGGAGGGGAAGATGATCCGTTGGACAAATTCACAAATGACGCTGTATTCTATGTAGCCCGTGGTATCTCTATGATTGAGCTCTATATTTCTCCTGACCTGCTCAAAGAGGGTGAATGGAACGCAATAGGAAAAGCCATAAACTGGGCCAGGGACAGACATGAAGTGCTTTCAAATACATACATGACAGGAGGTGATCCTTCAAAACGAGAGCCTTATGGGTATGTGCATTTTAAAGGGTCAAATGGAATTCTCACTTTACGTAATCCTTTTATTACTCCTGTGAATATCCGCATTCATCTTTCCAGTGAATATGGTTTGGATCCTCAAGCTTCAAATCTCGTCCTAGAGAAAATTTATCCATATCGATGGATATCACCAAAGTTATATTCTACCGGGATTATAATTGATCTGCCACTGGAAGGTTATGAATGTGCGGTTTATGAGTTGTATCCCCTCCAGGAAGCTAAAGAGCCACTTGTATGCGGAGTAAAATTTGATCTTAATAATTCTCAAGATAGT
>JBEKQA010000185.1:0-6727 GCA_049520195.1 Bacteroidales bacterium | reverse complement strand
GTTTTGCAACCTTGGTTTCCACGAAATCTTTCTTAGCGATCTTTATTCCTTCTTCTTCCTCATCCAGATCGAGAACGTTCACGGCAGAGGTGGTTGTTCCGAATTCTTCTTCGGTTCCTTCAACTCTTCCTTCATGTTCTTCATCGGCTGCTCTTTTATCGCGGTCTAGTTTTCGTTCGACAAGACCTTCTTCAATGGCATCTACCATCGATCCAATAATAAGAGAAATAGATTTTGAGGCATCGTCATTTGCGGGGATGGCAAAATCGACCTGACGCGGATCCGAATTTGTATCGACTATTGCGAAAGTGGGGATATTCAATTTTTTCGCTTCAGCAACTGCTATATGCTCCTTTAAAATATCAACAACGAACACAGCAGCGGGAAGACGGTTAAGATCGGCTATACTGCCAAGGTTTTTCTCGAGCTTTGCGCGTTCACGTGTGATCGTTAAGCGTTCTTTCTTGGAAAGGTTATTATAGGAGGGGCTGCTCATCAGTTTATCGATGGAAGCCATTTTCCTCACAGCCTTACGGATTGTAGCGAAGTTTGTAAGCATTCCACCAGGCCAACGCTCGGTAACATAAGGCATGTTTACTTTTTTCACGTGTTCAGCAACGATTTCCTTTGCCTGTTTCTTTGTAGCAACAAACAATATACGTTTTCCTGATTTTGAAATCTGTTTGAGGGCGGAAGCAGCTTCATCCATTTTGGCCATGGTTTTATAGAGATCTATAATATGGATCCCATTCCGTTCCATGAAAATATAAGGGGCCATGCTTGGGTTCCATTTCCTTCTCAGGTGACCAAAGTGAACACCAGCATCCAATAATTCATCGAAAGTGACTCTTGACATATTTTCTTTCCTATAATTTTAACGTTTACTAAACTGGAATCTTTTCCTTGCTTTCTTCTGACCGTATTTTTTACGTTCGACCATTCGTGGATCCCTTCTCATCAATCCCTTTGCTTTCAGGGTTGGTCTATTCTCCTCACTGATCTTGCAGAGTGCACGGGAAATGGCGAGACTCAGGGCTTCTGCCTGTCCGGTAATTCCACCTCCGTCAAGATTAACCTTTACATCATATTTTCCCATTGTGTTAGTGAGGTTGAAAGGTTCTACAACCTGGTATTGCAAAATAACAGTAGGAAAATATTCTTTATAATCGCGGTCATTAACCGTGATCTTTCCTTCTCCTTCTTTTAAATAAATCCTCGCAACGGCAGTTTTTCTTCTGCCGAGAGTCATGATAACTTCCATATTATCTAATTGAATTTAAATTGATTACTTTGGGTTGCTGTGCCTGGTGAGGATGTTCAGGGCCTGCATAAACATACAGGTTACGGAACAGAGCATTCCCTAATCGGTTTTTGGGAAGCATACCTTTAATTGCTTTTTCAACGACGGCTGTTGGTTTTTTAGCCAGGAGTTCCCTTGGTGATGTAAAACGTTGTCCTCCGGGATAACCTGTATGGTGGACATATTCCTTATCAGATAATTTCTTACCGGTTAGGATGATTTTTTCGGCATTGATGATAATCACATTATCGCCACAATCAACATGTGGTGTATAATTAGTTTTCAGCTTGCCCCTCAGCAATCTTGCTGCTTTGGTCGATAAACGTCCAAGTACCTGGTTTTCTGCATCAATAAGTACCCACTCCTTGTTAACCGTTGTTGCGTTGGCGCTTATTGTTTTGTAACTTAACGTATTCATGAATTTCTACTGGTTGCTAAATCATTAACATTAATCCCATCAAAAAGGGGTGCAAAAATAGAACTAAATTTTATATTAAACAAATAATCCTACGAACTTTTGGACAATTGTAATCAGGAAATGGGAAATAATCAAGAAATGAATGAACCTCCCCGCGGCAAGCAGGGGGGAATTAATCCAGGCACCTCAACCCCCGTCCCCTTCTCCTGAAGGCGAAGGGGAGCAGAGAATGATATAATTAAAGAATGGGGAAGAAGAACAGTGGTTCAGAACATAAGTTTTTATCCGGCCAGAGATCATAATTCTCTTATGAAGTAAAAAAGTAGATTATACCTAAGGAGAAAAATGGCTTAGTGTCGAGAGAAAGTCAACAGAACAAAAGACGAATAAAAAACGAAGGAATAACGAAGAAAGGTTAAAGGAAAATTGTTTGAAAATAATAGAAACTCAAGACGTAGATGGATTTGATGTAAATTTAAGGAATTTTTCAAAAGAAAGCAAGAAAACATTGTAACATGAGGCAAATAGTGAAGATTTTACTCTGGACGGGAATTTTTGCCATAGCTATGGCATTTCTTGAAAGTGCGGTAGTCGTTTACTTGCGAGCTTTATATTATCCTGAGGGATTTGAATTCCCTTTAAAAATGATGAATCAGAATATTATCGTCACCGAAATATTCAGAGAAGCAGCAACTATGATCATGCTATTGACTATTTCTATAATTTCTGTTAAAAGTCTGATCAGCCGTTTTGCTGTTTTTATTTATGTTTTTGCCATCTGGGATATCTTTTATTATCTCTGGCTGGTCATTCTTCTTGGCTGGCCGCCTTCATTATTTACCTGGGACCTTTTATTCCTGATCCCTGTGACCTGGGTTGGCCCGGTAGTGGCCCCGGTGATAAATTCACTCACAATGATCTTTTTAGCTGTTATCATTCTAATTTACCGGAAGGATGATGAGACATTTCACCTGGTTTTTCTTGAATGGGCGCTGCTGATAACAGGATCATTTTTGATGATATACGTTTATACGCGTCCCTATATGAGCTATATACTTGATCGTTACCCGATTTCCAAAATGATCCACTACCTGCAGGATAAAAATCTGTCGAGTTATGCTGTGAATTTCCGACCGGTCACTTTCAGCTGGAGTCTTTATTTTGCTGGTCAATTCATGTTTTTCTGGTCAATCATCAACATGATGATGAGAGTGAGGAGGAAATAATCACCGGGTGGGACTTATACATTTTTACTAATTTTGCAGTCCAAATAATGTCCGAATCACGGATTAAACACCTATTAATTTCAATTAAATGTCGATCAAAGTCAATGCGATAACCAAAATTTACGGGACCCAGAAAGCTCTTGATTCCGTATCGTTTGAGATTGCGCCCGGAGAAGTTGTCGGACTCCTGGGACCGAATGGTGCAGGTAAAAGCACAATCATGAAAATTTTGACCTGCTTTATACCTCCCACATCAGGAGAAGCCACTGTTTGTGATTTTGATATTCTGGAGCAATCGATAGAAGTCAGGAAAAAAGTTGGTTATCTTCCTGAGAATAATCCCCTTTACCTAGATCTTTATGTTGAAGAATTCCTTTCTTTTATTAACAGGATCTTAAACCCTTCTTCGTCAAATCCAAAACGGATTGCAGAGATCATTGAACTGACGGGACTTCAACAGGAAAAGCACAAGAAGATCGGGGCACTGTCAAAAGGCTACCGTCAACGTGTAGGTCTTGCACAAGCATTGCTGCGCGACCCTGATGTATTGATCCTTGACGAGCCTACATCCGGACTCGATCCTAATCAACTGCTTGAGATCAGGTCGCTGATAAAAACCATCGGTAAGGAAAAAACCGTCATGCTTTCCACGCATATTATGCAGGAAGTTGAAGCTATATGTGACCGGGCAATAATCATTCATAAGGGAAGGATCGTAGCTGATGATTCCACAAAGAATCTTCATCATATTACTTTATCGGGAGAGGTTGTAAAGGTTGAATTTGGTTCACCTGCAGATGCTGGTCTACTTTCAAAAATCGATGGGGTAAAAAAAGTTACAGCCCTGTCGCCTGCCATTTTCCAATTGAGTTCAGAGAATTCAGTTGATATCCGGCCGGGTATATTTAAGTTTGCAGTGGACCAAGAACTGACTGTTCTTGCAATGCAAAAAGAAGAACTCGGGTTGGAGGAGGTTTTCCAGGAACTGACCAGGGGTTAGATCCTAAAAAGCGTGACAGACAAATTATCATTGATAATGGAGCCAAGGGAATGAATGATGGAGTGCCAAGTTTTTTCTTTCCAGATTAAAAAAAATATTAATTTTGCCGCAGTCTTAGTGGAAAGATTTGATTGATTGCAACCACTGGAAAAAAATGCTAAAACAATATTTCCTGCCGACAATCTTCAGATCCAGTTTCTTCTTTGCATCTAATTATAAACTCAAAAATAATTACTATCATGGGATATTTATTCACATCCGAGTCCGTATCTGAAGGACATCCGGACAAAGTTGCCGATCAGATCTCCGATGCACTACTTGATGAGTTCTTAAAATGGGACCCAGAGTCAAAAGTAGCATGTGAAACATTTGTCACAACCGGACTTGTTGTTTGCGGGGGCGAAGTAAAAACCCAAGGTTATGTAGACGTTCAGGAAACCGCTCGCAGGGTGATCCGTCAGATTGGATATACCAAAGCCGAATACCGTTTCGATAGTGATTCCTGTGGAGTTGTTTCCACCATCCATGAACAATCAAAGGACATAAACATGGGGGTTGTCAGGGAAAACCCTGAAGACCAAGGTGCAGGAGACCAGGGAATGATGTTTGGTTATGCCTGTCGTGAGATGGACAACCTGATGCCGCTAACGAGTGAGCTGGCACATATTCTCCTCCAGGAACTGGCTAAAATCAGGAAAGATGGGAAAGTAATGAAATATTTGCGTCCTGACAGCAAATCGCAGGTCACTGTTGAGTATGACAATGAAGGCAAGCCTTTGAGGATTGATACAATTGTTATCAGTACTCAGCATGACGACTTTATTCAGCCCAAAAGTTGCACTCCAAAAGCCATATCACTTGCCGAAAAAGAAATGCAGGAGACAATAAAAAAAGATATTGTCAAATATCTTCTGCCTCGCGTTCAGAAAAGTCTTCCTGCTCGTATAAATAAGCTTTTCAAAGGTGATTACAAACTTCATGTAAACCCGACCGGTAATTTTGTAATTGGTGGTCCTCACGGGGATACCGGTTTGACAGGACGAAAAATCATTGTAGACACTTATGGCGGTCACGGTGCACATGGGGGTGGCGCTTTTTCAGGCAAGGATTCATCGAAGGTTGACCGTTCAGCAGCTTATGCAGCCCGACATATCGCGAAGAACCTTGTGGCTGCTGGTGTTGCTGATGAGGTTCTCATTCAGGTTGCCTATGCCATTGGTGTAGCACAACCCGTTGGGTTGTATGTCAACACATATGGAACAGCAAAGGTGAAAGACAAGAAGGGAAAGATATTAACTGACGGTGAGATCTCAGTAAAAGTGCAGAAAATATTTGACATGCGTCCTTACGCTATCGTTCAGCGATTCGGATTAAAGAACCCCATCTTCCTTAAGACTTCCACTTATGGTCATTTCGGAAGAGATTGTTTTTCTGAAGAGGTGGATGTATATTATGCTGTTGGCGGCTCAAAACCAAAGCAAGTAAATGGAAATGGTAAGAAATCGATCTATAGGAAGAAAGTGGAATTCTTTGCATGGGAGAAACTTGATTATGTGGGGAAAATAAAGAAAGAATTTGGCTTAAAGTAACATTTACCTGTCATGCTACAGGAAATTGAACATAAATACCTTGTAAGAAAAGATCTCTGGTACGCGGTACATAAGCCAACCGGCATGAGAATTCTGCAAGGGTATCTATTGGCTGATCCTGAAAAAACTATCCGGATACGGATAGCCGGAACAAATGGATTTCTTACTATAAAGGGACCTCCCCGGAATGCAAGCCGTGCAGAATATGAATATCCAATCCTCATCACAGAGGCAGAAGAACTCATGCAATTATGTGTGACACCTCCAATTGAGAAAGTCCGGTATAAAATTGAATATTGTGGAAAGATATGGGATGTGGATGAGTTTTTTGGTGAGAATGAGGGATTGATACTGGCTGAAATAGAACTGGCTTTTGAAGGGGAAACTTATAAAAAGCCCACATGGGTTGGAGAGGAGGTTACCGATGACGCAAGATATTATAATTCTTACCTGGCAGTGAATCCATTGTCAACCTGGAAATGAACTAAAAGAAGAAGAGGGCGCCTGATGAACAAGCGGCCCCTTCTTCTTTTCAGGAAAATATCTTTAGTGTTTTATTATGAGTTTATGGGTCGATACTGCTCTTCCATCCACTTCGAATGAATAGAAATATATTCCTTCAGGCAAGTCAGAAGTCAATACAGCAAGTTTATTCTCTGAACTTGTCAGATCTGATTGCTTTACAACCATTCCTACTAAATTGCGGATAACAACGGACCCATTGTTACCGGTATTAAGAGAATATTCAAAATTCACTACATTGTTAGCCGGATTGGGATAAGCACCTGACAATGTATTTTTGATTGTCTGGTTAGAAATTCCCAATGGATATGTATCATAGGAGACATTAAAGCAAACCGAATCAGAGGAGTTGGCATTGTTGAAAAAGACATATCTGATGGTTGAAAGGCCTTCAAAACCTGATGGTGTATAATGTCCTGCAAAATCTACAGAATCCGTAGCATGTGCATTAATAGTTAATGGATCGGGGGAAACATAAACATTAGGAGGGAAGCACAACCCCCAGCAAAACGAGTTGGTAGTTCCTGTCCCGAGATTAAGCTCAACTTTTTTTACTTTTACTCCAATGGCTGCAGAGGTCGTGTTCTTTACAAAAATATAAGATAAAATCTCAGCATCGTTCGGATGACCACTCCGGATTATTGTCGAATTGTTGGCAACAGGACCTGTACT
>JBEKQA010000184.1:0-6729 GCA_049520195.1 Bacteroidales bacterium | reverse complement strand
TTAAGTGTTAGTTTCCCTACAGTAATGGGTTCAAAGAGCTTTTGATATTTTGTGGTCATAAAAAAGTGTATTTTATTATTTGTAAAAAAAAGTTCATTATCAACTAACGGCTTTTGCCAGAAGAAACGCGGCAGCAGCTGCAATGATACCGGTAATCGCCACCTTAAGTGTTCCTTTTAAAAGTGGCCGCCCCGTCATTTTACTTTTGAAAAATCCAAAAATAATTAATGCCAATATGGTAACGATGCACGACACATAAAATCCTGTTTTACTACTATGGGTGATGATATAGGGAAACAGCGGTATAAATCCTCCCACCAAATAGGACAAAGCAATGGTACCGGCACTGATAGCAGCCCGGTTTTTTGCAGGCTTCTCCATCATCAATTCAAGCTTCATCATTAAGTCCACCCAGTGATTCTTGTCTTTGCTTACTTGTATGGCTACCTCTTTGCTTAGTTTTTTTTCTACTCCCATTTCAGTGAAAATGCCTTCAACTTCCTTTAACTCCAAAAGTGGGACGGTTTCAACTTCATCATATTCTCTTTTTAATTCAGTATCGTAATGTTCCACTTCTGATTGTCCTGCCAGGAAGCCACCAAGTCCCATAGAAATACAACCTGCAGTTATTTCAGCCAAACCTGACACGATGATAAGATGATTTGTATCAAGTACACCACTTAAGCCAGCTGTTAGTGCGAAAGGAACAGTAAGCCCATCAGACATTCCAATAATAATGTCTTTTACCAGTGTGGTGTTTTTATTGTGAAGTTCCTCCATACTTTACTTCCGGATGCGAGTTAATAATACTGTGTACTGCTGCAATCAAATTATAGCCTTATCTGAACCCAGCCGGCTTCAAGTTTTGTCGCATAAGTGCGGATGGATTCTGTACGAATATGCTTCATCAGCAATTCGATGTTTTGCAAGTACTTGCCGAAGAACGGCGGTGGAATCTCATGACCGAAATCCGGTGGAACCGGGCCGGAAAGTGCTTCACCGTTAGTAATGTCGAATTGGGCACAATGCATGGGGCAGGTGAGATATTTACCGTCAAGTGTCCCCATTTCAAGAGGAGCATTCATATGGCCGCAGCGTCGATGTATGGCATAATATTTTCCGCTATAATTGCAGATAACAATCTCTTTGCCGTCAAGTTCTACGGCTTTCATACCGCCGGGAGCAATTTCATCGGCACTTATTGCCCTGATAAACCCTTCACTCATTTTTCACCTCCTTTGGGGGCAGTTGCGGCAGTGTATCGGGATCAAAAACATCTTTATGCACAAATAGCCCGCACCAACAGCGTTTTATATCATCGAAATGTTTCCGGTGGAAAGGAATGCATGGACACACAATCTGCATATCACGCGCACGGTCATTCCGCAATGGCTGGCAAGGACAGAAAGGGATTCCATGCCTGCCTTCCATTATCACCTCCTGCTCGAGCAGAAAATTCTTCATCTCTTCGTCGGGCGTAAATTTGAAGCCCATTGGTTCAACCACCTTTTCGTAGAAATAATGCAACGACTTCTTTCTTGATTCAATATTGAATATGCACTGGCTCATATTCCAAGAGCTTTAGAATAGCGTTCCGGCTGATAACCCACAATGACTTCATCGTTGATCCTGACATATGGAAAACCATTTGCGCCCGCAGCATCAAGCTCTTGTGAAATCCTTCTTTGAGTCGGTTCGTAGGCCAGATCATAGTCGGTATAAGTGAATGGAATTTTGTGCTCGTCGAAAAAGATTTTCGTCTTTCTGCACCAGGGGCAGGTTGAGAGAGTATATACCGTAATTTTTTTCATGACTTTTTCCTCTGTTTATCTGTCTGTTATTTAAAAAAAATTCTTATCTGTTTTTTATTTGAGATTGATGAACAATTTGCCATCTTCGGATTTTGTAGGATAAATGGCAATGCCAAGCTCAGGTGCATCAAGAAATTTGCCTGTTCGGATATCGAATCGCCAGTCATGGCATGGACATGTGATAATGTAGCCTTCCAACTTCCCTGTGAACAGCGGGCAGGCCATGTGCAAACACATGCCTGAAATGGCATAGACAGCACCGCCGACACGTGCCAGAACAACATTCACTCCCATTGGATAGGATGGCACCATGTGACTTTCAAGCAATGCTGTATCTTCAAAAACGTATGTCCAGTTTGTCACTCTTTTTAGATTTTAACGATCATTTTGCCTGCATTTATTCCATCAAAAAGGTCGATAAATGCTTGTGGAATGTTTTCAAACCCATAAACAATGGTTTCAGCATAGGTGAGTTTTCCTTCCTTAAGCCAGGTCGCCAGTTGTTTTATTGCTGCCGGAAATTTTACAGAAAAATCACTGACAATAAACCCTCTCATAGTTGCACTTTTAGTTAAGAGGATAGGTTGAAGGCGCGGGCCTACGGGTATCTTTGTGTCATTATATTGAGAAATGGCACCGCAAACAGGTAGCCTGGCATATTTGTTAATGTTCGACAGGACAGCGTCTGAGATTTCACCACCCACATTGTCAAAATAAATATCGACCCCATCAGGACAAGCACTGCGAATTGCCTCCTTCAGGTCATCCGAAGTTTTATAATTGATCGCATGGTCAAATTTAAATTTTGATTTAAGCAGTTCTGCTTTTTCATCCGTGCCTGTTATTCCAACAACCTTGCACCCCATAATTTTACCAACCTGACCCACCACACTTCCAACTGCACCAGCTGCCCCAGACACCACAATTGTTTCGCCAGCCTTTGGCATACCTATTTCAGTTAAGCCCAGGAAAGCAGTAAGTCCTGTCATTCCTAAAATTCCAAGGTATGATGATAACGAAGAAACTTTTGGGTCCACTTTAATCAATCCGTTACCATCGGAGACTTGGTATTCTTTCCATTCCAGATTCCCCGAAACAAAATCCCCTTTCTTGAATTCTGCATGCGTAGAATCTATCACTTGGGCAATAATTCCCGATTGTATTGGTTTGCCTATTTCAAAGGAGGGAACATAAGATTTGGAATCATTCATCCTGCCACGTAAATAAGGATCAACTGAAACATATAATGTTTCTAATAAAACATTACCGGCAGGAGGAACCGGAATAGCATCGCTCGTAAATTCAAAATCGCCTGGAGTCGGCCTGCCAACAGGCCTTTTCTTTAAAAGAATTACTGTATTCATATTTCTGGATTGAAGTATTGATAGTGATTTAGTAAAAAAACAAAGTTGAGTATAATAATTGCCGGTAGTGTTACATATCTTTTATAAATAGTTACATCATTCACACATTTGCAAATTTCCGTACTACTCATTTTTTTATTGATATCGAAGCTTATGGATAAAAGGAGATGCAAAATATTTCATTCCAGAATGTGTGAATGATGTAAATATTTTCACTAATTATGTAACGTTAATGCTAATAAAAATTAGAAACCTTTATTTATGTGTAATAAATTTGTTGCTATGTTGAAAAAAAAATTCTTTGTACTGTCCGGTGGAGGTTGTCGTGGTTTTGCCCATTTAGGGGCGGTGAAAGCATTGCAGGAAAGCGGTATTTATCCTTCTGAAATATCAGGAGCAAGTTCAGGTGCTATTGCCGGGGCATTTTTAGCCAATGGTTTTTCACCTGACGAGATTAAAGATATCTTCATTGAAAAACTAAAGTTAAACATACTCTCCCGGAACGAGTTTAAGTTGGGGCTGATATCAATGAAAAAGATAAGAATATTTTTACAGAGTAATTTACGTTACAAAAAATTCGAAGATCTTCCAATCCCCTTTTATGCGACCGCAACCAGTTTTGCAGATGGCAGACAGCACATATTTAATCATGGAAATATCATTGATGCAATAATCGCTTCCAGTTCCATTCCCGTGTTGTTTCCGCCGGTTATAATTCATGGTATGCCTTTCGTGGACGGGGGCCTGTCAAATAATTTGCCAGTTGAGCCATTCAGCAATAACAAGAAGGATATCGTCTGTATCCATGTAAATCCAATAAAATCATTTAAACGTGGAGAGAGTGTTTTTAATGTCATGGACAGAGCAATACACTTAAGTTTTCGGGAAAAGGTTAACCGATCCTCTGATGGTTGCTTTTTATTCATCGAACCAAAGGAATTAGATGGATATGGACTATTCGACATTCAAAAGATCAGGGAGATATTTGATGTCGGCTATGGCTTTACTAAGAAACTGTTAAAGCATCCCTGAAAAACCTGTGTATACCAAAACCTGTGAACCACCAGGAGATGGGTATAATAATCAACTGCTAATGATCTTTCTATTCCCAATTTCGATGACACATCCGGGTATTAAGAATAATATCCATGGAAAAGAACTATATACTTCTGGGTTCAACTTTAGAAAGACTTTGTGATCATCATGCTATTCATGGACACCTCAAGGGCACCATACTGCCCTGACCTTTTCCTTTATGTCTTCCTCAAATCCGGCCGGTTTAAATTACTGGTTCAATTATCAGAGACTCTAATTTAGAAATGTTCTGTTTTTCTGCATTAGGTTAGTCATTCTTCTATGACAAGGGGATATTGTAAATATGACCTTTACAGTTGTCCTTTTGCTATCCTGGGGAATATAATATTTATAGTATATATTAAATAAAATATTTTATAGCACATGTGAATTATGTAATAAAAATATTTAAATATGTAAATATAAATTAATTATATGATATTACTTTTGTGTCAATAAATATACCTCCTTTTAAATAAAAAATCATCCCCTTGAAATCATGAAAACAATTACAAAATCAATTTTAATAACGATTGCTATATTAATGTCAAATCTGAATTACGGAGCACACCTTGTTGTTCCCGTGTCAGTATGTTATCTTGTAGGTACATCTGCACCTTACAATACTTTACAGGGTGGTGATACTTTATTCTTCACGACAGGAACAAAAACAGATATTTGTATGATTAGTTTTACGGGTTCCCCGTCTGCACCAATAGTATGTATTAATCAGGGTGGGGTGGTAACATTGGGGAGGGGATATACCTACGGGATAAAGATAGGCGGTTGCCGTTATATTAAGTTTACAGGTACAGGCACTTCAGACAAATACGGTTTTCATGTTACTGCACCCGCAGGTGATGGTGTGGCTATCGGGGACTTATCTTCTGATATTGAAGTATGTAATATTCTTATGGACACATGCGGGTTAAGGGGGGTTTCAGCCAAGACCGATCCTGGTTGCAACGGTTATGCTTCAAGAACAAACTTCACCCAATATAATACGATAATCCACGACTGCCTTATAAATAATCCAACTTATGAAGGTATGTACATTGGTAACAGTTTTTGGCAGTTAGGCGAAACGGTTCTTTGTAATGGGGTAGATTCTGCATTACTACCCAGCAATTTGGTCAATGCACAAGTCTATAATAACATATTAAATCATTGTGGCTATGATGGCATACAGTTGGCTTGTTGTATTTCGGGTATGTCAATTCATAATAACATAATCAGATGGGATTCCAAAACTCATACCTACGGTCAGTCAGACGGTATATTAATAGGCGGTGGAAGTGTTGGCGACTGCTATGATAACTATATTGAATATGGCAACGGAACAGGAATAAATTATTTTGGTCAGGGGGCAGGGAGCCGGATATTCAACAACATAATCATAAACGAAGGGTCAAGTGGGAGTTCAGAAGATGGGATTTACACCAACGACAATACTTTTCTATCCGGCACTGAATTGGATATAATGTTCAACACTATCATCAACCCTGCTCATTACGGAATTGACTTTGAGAGTTATCGTGCCACAGCATCAGTAATAGCCGATAACTGTATAATAAATACTTCGGGTAATTATATCAAAGATGGTGGTGCGGTTATTACAGTAACCAACAACTATACTAATACAAGTGCTACTCCGGCTATGTTCAAAGATACTACTTATGCTCTTTTGGCAGGCTCGCCTTTGATAGATGCAGGATGGAGTAATGGGAAAGGAATAACTGCGGATAAATTCGGAGATTTAAGGCCACAGGGAATTACTTACGATATTGGTGTTTATGAAGCATCAGGAATTACAACTTATCCAACCGTGACTTCAGATACCGCTACCATCATAACTCAAACTTCTGCAGAAAGTGGAGGTGATGTGACATCAATTGGCGGAACAGCAGTAACAGCAAGAGGTGCTTGTTGGAATACTACCCCTAACCCGATAGCTACTGGTAATCATACCAGTGATGGGACCGGATTGGGGTTATTTGTGAGCAATATCACAGGATTAACAAGTGGGATTCTTTATCATGTAAGAGCTTATGCTACGAATAGTAGTGGAACATCGTACGGAAATGACGATACATTTACCACGTTAACTCTGTTGACTGTGACTACAGATACTGTCACAAATATAACCCAAACCACCGCAACGAGTGGAGGTATTGTGACATCAATTGGCGGAACAGCAGTAACAGCAAGAGGTGTTTGCTGGAATACTTCTGCTTCGCCTACTATTGTGAACAGCAAAACGTCAGATGGAACCGGAACAGGAGCATTTGTGAGCAATATTACGGGTATGACAACGGGTACTTTATATTATATCAGGGCTTACGCGACTAACGTAAATGGAACCGCATACGGAAATCAAAGAAGTTTTACAACATCGGAACAATCTGTGTTAGCAATAGTTACAACGAATACAGTCACAAATATTGAAAGCACTACAGCTACCTGTGGCGGTAATGTTATCT
>JBEKQA010000183.1:0-6730 GCA_049520195.1 Bacteroidales bacterium | reverse complement strand
GTCCATGGCCCGGATCCGTATTTGCTCTTTACGATTTCGGACGTGATGTTGTTCCCCGTGTATGTTTCGAAAATAGAATCGATTAAAACATCACCAGAAGCATCTGTTTCCCGGATTACATATTGGTTCACGCGTCCTGCTACATTATAAAAATAATGGGTCACCTGAACATCCGCTCCCTGCCTGTTCCGATTGAAATTGACTTTATTGTTCCAACTGTGCTCGATTGTACTATCGATCCTGTTTAGCTGATCATAATAAAAGTAAGTTGTATCGTCGGAATTGCCGATGAATTGAAGCCTGGAACCGGAATAATGATAATGAGCCACCAACGAAGTAAAGCCATTGTAAATCATCGTTTCTGTAAAAAGGTGACCGTCACTTGTATAAGAATAAAGCATTGAATCCGTAGGACCGATTTGAGAAGATATCGTCCATGAAAGCAGTTTGTATGTATTGTCTGTTGCCGGATCAGTTATAACGGGTGATGATTTCTTGCAGCTTATAATCGTGGTCAATAATATCACGATAACGATTATAGGGGATCTGAGTTAATTTCTAAGCATAACCTGTTAAGTCTTTATGAGATCAATCACGCAAATTAAGAAAATAACTCAATCATGAGCCGGGAATCAGCAATTTATCTTACTTCACCAATTTAAATCCATCCTGTCCCCAGTCCGGGACAAAACGAACAAGGCCATTTGCGACCAATTTCTATCTGGCTGGCATTCCAATGCGAGATATTATGCAAATTACAGGACACCTGTAATGAGTCAGTTTGATATTAGAGTGTTTTTACGATGATATCTTCAAAAATATTTTCTAATCCGGCCCCAAAACCTGAAAAATCAAAGAGTATTTTCCCGTTTTTATCCAATATGTAAACTGTTGGATAACCTGAAAGATGGTAGTCCCTGGCAATATCTTTTCCTCCCAATAAAACATCATAGGTCACGCCTCTATTTGCAAGAAATGATTTTAACTCATCTTCTTTTTTATCATAAGGGTCAATACCAATTACCACCAATCCTTTGCTTTTATATTTTTCATAAAGTGACATGAGCTTGGGCAGTGCAAGCATGCAAGGGTAACAGGATTCATAGAAAAAATCAATCAGTACGATTTTGCCTTTTAAATCGGCTAAATTAATTGTTTCTCCCTTCAATGAACGTAAGCTCCATTGTGGAGCAACACTGTCCTTTGGCAGCAATGGGGTCGGTTGATAAGGTGTAAATGTTTTTAATTTGTAAAATGATGGGATCGATCTTAATGTAAAAATACTGTCATCGAGCGGGCTGTTTATTTCATATTTATCAAGAGTATATTTCTCATATTGATCCATTGTCGTATTATTCATTTCCAAAACAAAATAATAAGCATATGCGATTGGTATCATAGTATTCTTGTCAATCCAATAATAATATTCATGCTTTAATGGCTTGATTCCTTCTTGTACTTCAGGTAATTCAGTATTCGTGTTCACTTTAATGTAATAGCATGAGACAGTTGAAATCTGTTCTTCAGCAAGAATATTGAATGTGTATCCTTTTTCAAAATGACCAGAATCATCAATAAAAGGGTAAATAGTCTTTTTTATAAATGGTTCATAAAAGAATCCCTGGTGGTCGTAGTTTTGAACCGCTTCAGATAAAAAATTACCCCTCGAAGCTATTATTGCTGTAGAATCTCCCGGATTTGCAGCAACAAATTCCTGACCTGTAAACAGGTTCTCCCCTAAACATTTCCCATTTAGAAGCCGGTTATTATGAAATGCCTTAGGATAAAGAGAGTCATTCTCCATCTTCCTGAAATAACAAGAAAAAGAGACAATTATCGTGTCGTTTCCCGACATAAACTTCATATGCTTAGTCATTGCATAATGTCCATTTTGAATATTCTTGCACGTTGTATATGATTTTTCCAAAATCTCTTTGGCATTCTGAGCATATGAAGTTATAAAAGGAAAAATGATTGTAACTACCAAGAATCTAGAAATTAAATAATGTTTTTTCATAGGTTTTAGTTTAATGCCCCGCCCGTAGCCGCCGGCCGGGTTTATCTGTTCCGTGTTACGTGTCACGCGTTACGATTTAATTGACTGGTATCCCTTTGCCTTACTAAATACACCCTGATTGCGGTTGACGGCTCGTTACGGCACGTTGAATTTAAGTTTTTCAATTATCCATCTATGGTTTTGGACAGGTAGTAATCGGATCAAATAATCCGGTTTTATGAGAAATACTATTGGCCCAGTACTAAACTTGTTTCTAAAATAAGGTTGATAGACCTTTTTGACACTGTCGTTAATCCAAAATTGTGTCCTCTGTTTAAGTATTAAATAGTCATTCTTTTTTCCCCAGATGCCAATTATTTTATATGGCACTTTCATATAGATAAACGTAGAATCTTCATTTATTGTTAAACGTCGTCCACTGCAATTGTACCCCACAACATTTTGGAAGACGTATCTGAATGCCATTTCAAAACGGTTCAAGCTTACGAATACATAGGTGCCAGTTTTAAGTTGTTTATGATTTGTACAACTTATCAGAAGGATGAGCAATACTACCAATATGAACTTACCTCTCATATTTACATTTTACAGACAAATTCAATGCGCAATAGCACCCCACCCGCAGCCGCAGTGAGAGTTTTAGCAGATTTTATCTCTGCTTTTTGTTTCCATTTTATTAGCCATAACCACTTCCCTTTACAACAAATCCCACATTGAGGCTGCATGTTCGTTATGGCCGGGCATTATTTTTTTTTGAACCCAAGCAATGTTTCAGAATATTCAGAATAATACATGATAACCAATTCATCCTCGTTTACACTATTGTAAAAAGATTCGTCAACGGGATATCTATTGTTATCAATAACTAAATACAAGATTTTTATAGGCCTCATGGCCCTTCTGAAGAGTTTTGGAAATAAATTACTTAATATTGGAATATCAAGGGTACCACTACCAGCTTCGTAGTCAATAATCTCTTCCTTTCTGACTATTCTTTCAATTTTATCCTTTTTTTTATTTGATTTGAGGTCGTTGGTAAACCCTTTGTTCATGAAGAAGCAAATCAAGTATCCAAATATTAAAATTAGCAGGTCAATGATTAGAATGAATATAAGTTTGAGTTCTATCAAAGGCGTACAGAAATAAATAACATTAAATAAGCCTCCAAAAGAAAAAATTATTGCTGAGAAAACATATCCAATCCTTTTCTCATATTTTAACTTTTTTATATCTTCAGCTGTTAGTTCCATTGTTTTATAATGCTTGGCCATAACGTCCTGCATGCAGCCTCAGTGCGGGTTTTAGCAAATTTTATCTTTGCTTTTCGTTTCCATTTTAGTAGCCATAACCACTTTCCTTACTGACAAACCCCGCATTGCTGTTGGCTCGCTTGTTATGTGTTGTCTTTTTTATAGATTGGAAATTTAGTTTTAATCATAAACCTTATAAGCTTTAGTGTCTCTTGATAAGAAACGTCTTTTGATTCCATGTATTGATAGCACTGATTTGGAAATTTATAAATATATTCATTCCAAGAGAAGGAGGTTTCGTCTAATAATAATCTAACCGTATAAATCAGAACTATTAAAGAGTTGAAAAGAAATGGAGTTGTATCTTCATTTACTTCACCTTTCGGTGTAATTCCAGTGACAATTGAATACTCATGTTCACCATCAAAGGACATTGGATGAACAAAATGTGAAGCAAATTTGTAACCAAATTTATACAATTCTAAAACATTATGTTGTTCTGCAATTTCTTCAAATTGACTTGAAGTTGGCCTTTTCCATTCAATTTGTTTAGATTTTAGATTTTGATATCTTTCGATTCGTTCTGGATTTTCAGTCCAGAATTTTTTTATTAAATATTTTTTATTTTTAGAATCGCTTTTTGCATTATTTCTTGCCTCAAAATTTTTTATAAACGACCAGTCGTCAAATTTTTCAACGGTATCAGTATCAATTAAGTAATGGAGAGTTAATAATTTTTCAACTTGAACACGGTACAATATCCAACAATCCGAATAATATTCATTACTCCAAAGAAAGAAAATCGTATCGACTTGGCAAATCACTCTAGCAAGAGAATAAGCGAATAATATATCTTTATAATGGTTTGTGTCTTTTTTAGATTCTAATAAAAGATATTTTATGAATTCCTTAAAATCGTTTAAAAGAGAAAACAGTTCATCTTCGCTTAGAATGGCTCTTATATCACTTTTTTGTTTCATAAAAAAAATAACACATAGCGCCCGGGCGCTATGTGACCTGATCTATATTACATTGTCAACACATACAATTTTTATTTCTTAGGAGCTAATGGTTTAATATAGTACCATTTTAGCGGAGTATAGTCCCTCTTGATGACACTAAGAACAGCATCCACTGATAATTCCTTGAGACCCCAATCTTTCACTAAATCCCTTCCCATAAGATGTTCTCTTCTAGCCATTTCATGAATAAACTTGTCATCATACATCTCATAAAGTGTATTGGGTCTCTTTTCTTCGTCAATGGATCCGAGGAACAAATATCCGTCATAATTATCCTGAAAACTTCCTGATCCATCAAGATACAATCCGTCAAAGGGTTCTTTACCGAAAGGACTCTTTTGTAATTCGAATGCAATAGGTTTGTCACCGTTTTTGTAAAAAGCATAATCAAACATCCCGTTCCTGATCCTTTCAGGTATTTGAATCCGATTATCCATTACAGGACAATGAGTAAAAACCGTGTAGAGATTCCCTTTAAGCTTTTTGTATAAGATTGCGCCGGCTGTTTCTTCAGTCCGGTAAACATGCCCTGCTCCGACAATAAAAAATGCATGCCTTGGATCCTGCGATGTTTCAAGAGTTTCGAATACCTTTTCTGACATGTAACCATCCCTGTTTTCAATTTCATTCTGTAAACCTTCTTCAGTATATATTCGGGGAGTATCTACAAAAACCACCCTAATCTTTCTTGATTCGGGTAATTTTTTGTTGAGATACCATAGGGAAATCAGAAAATCGAACCTTCCTTTATCATCCCAGCCTGTAGGCATATAATCGCGGAAGATATTTAAAAGAAGTTCTTTGTTCAAGATCGTGTCAAGGAGAAACTGATCAATTTGTTGTTGGCGGTTTGATTCCATCTCCATGAAAATAATACCTGTGTTTTCAGCAAACAGCGGATCCTGAATGAGCTTTGTGCAAAAATCCCAGGAAGAAGTTCTGAAATGGATTTCGCCATATATGACCAATTTATATGTTTTCAGTTTTTTAAGAATAAATGGTAGCGGATCATTTCCGTTGGTTTTAAGATAATTGATAAAAGACATCGTGTCAGTAGGGAATATTTTAATTGACGAAAACTTTCTGAGCTGATTTAGCTCAATGTTAGCAATTCTCTTAAATAGATTTCTCGAAGCTTCCAAACTATTGCTTCCATTGTCTCCAAGATTCAACCATCTCCCTTTTTCTAAGCAAACACTCCTGATTTCATAGGAAGAATCAGGTTGTAAGGTTATTATACACGCCACTGAATCTTTATAAACAATGTACTCTTTGATAATCCCATTCAGAAAATATTCCTTTACTGATTGAGAAACAGCGGAATCTTTCACGGTTGAATCGGGAAATGAATATTTGTCCATAAGGCTGCTTAATTTTCCCCATAATCCGTCTTTTCCGTTCATGGAAATATACCACACTGTGACAGCTGTCATCAAAGGCGAACTCAGATCGAATCTATCAGGAAATTCCTTAACCTTTTTATTGACCTGGGTTGTGACAAAGTCTGATGATAAGTTCTGTCCGAATCCGGAAAATTCAAGAATTATGAATAGACTTAGTGATATTAGCGATTTCATATATTTTTCCACTTTTGTTTTTTAATTATAGGCATTATCACTAACAACTGTGTAACCTCAACTTTTGATGTTATTTTAACCATGTTTTCATCCGAAACTTGCTGTTATCCATCATATTTCAGTTGTATAACCGCATTGAAACTATATATCATCCACCAAATATAATTTAAATTATGGCACAAAGAATATTCCAGAATATCATTTTTGGATAAAAAAGATATCAACATATTAGGATACCCTATTGGGATCACCGATAAAATGTAAAGTGAAAAGACCAACACCATTGAAGGTGCAAAACGAAAATGACAATGGGCAAAAGAATAACAGCCATATATTATTGAATGACAGTATTTTAATGACTTCAGGGAGGGATTATTTGTAAAATAATCCCTCCCTGAACCTACCCTCCCCGAAAAATATCAGTAAAATAGAGGTTTTTGGATCATCAGGGAGGGTAGGGTAGGATAAAATGGGGGGTAATGGTATGAATTTTGCATTATTTGAAAGACGACCATCCGAAAGGCATATCCATGGCGGGTTACCGGAGTCAGCCTTGCTGTTTTATTAATGTTTTTTGATTTTTCTCATTCCGGACAAGAGAGATCCCAGGATGATGGTGACCAGAATTTGTGTCGTTTTGGTCTTTTGGGGTATGGGGATGCTATTCTCATATTTGTACTTACTATATATATTATACCCTATATACCCTAATATAATATAAATACCAATAAAACCAAGCCTTTCCCCGGGGAGGGATTCAAAAAAAATCCCTCCCTGAATCCCTCCCTGTCCCACCCTGAAGTACTTAAAAACCATTGACGAACGTCAAGCGAATGTGAAGCGAATGTGAAGCGAACGTCAAGC
>JBEKQA010000182.1:0-6763 GCA_049520195.1 Bacteroidales bacterium | reverse complement strand
TCATGCTCCTTCAGGGCTTGGGTAATCTGGCTTTCGGTAAATCTTGATTTTTTCATACTACAAGTGTAAAATTAGACAATTATGCCTATTTTTAACCTGTAGGATTTTTGGGGATACTTACACGATTATGTTAATAAATTTGCTGAACCCAAATTAATCAAAGTTAATTTATTTACAGATCCTTTATTTCGATGACTAATCTGCTTCGTTTTTCGTCCCGATTATTATTCAACTTAAGGGTAATCATAAAATGATGATTCATGGCAGTAATTAATTAAAGAACACAACATTATGAAAATGAAACAATAAAGTATTGTTTTTTCTTTCGGTATGAATCTGCCTAAGAGAATTTTACCCAATGTCTGTCTATTCACAAATTTTTCATAAGTCAATAAAAACAAAGACCTACGCGGAATCAATAAACAAGTCATAGGTAGTTAAGTATTTAAATCTAATCTGAACTTAAAATGGTTTAAATATGATCCCAATTTTCTTTTCATATGTAATAAATACCAAATGGATACTGAATATTTATGTGTCATTAATTTCTCCTATAGTTTAATCAAAGAACCCCCTTACAATTGGGTGCAAAAAATGATCTGTATACTCATAACATTACAAACAAAAGCAGGAGGTCCCGTCAAAGATACATAATAATTTACTTTTCTACCCTATATTTGAAAAATGTAGAGTGGTTGTTTTTTGAGGTTAATACAATAAAAATCAGTCTATTAACTTATTCTTACGAAAAAGAATTTACAATGTATTTTTTTGTAAATATTTTTAAGAACTTTTTTTAAAAGCAAAATTATGAGAAGAAAAACAAAATTTATAAAAGGATTAGGGATAGGAATAGTACTTATAATCTCAATTTCTACTGTTCTTACCATTACAAATTGCTCCAAGAAAAGTGATGTAAAATCGTCAACATCCTCTTCAAAATTAAAATCAGATTCAATTCACTTGTTAAAATCAGCTTCAATTTCTCAGTTGTTGGAAATTTTGGGCCCTGGAATTATTAATCATATGCAAATAACCTACGATTCTACAATTAAGAGTATTAACATTCTTAGTGATTCAATATGGTATTCAAGTGATACATGTTTGATTTTTAAGTTTATTATTAGTTGCAAAGGATTCACTTCAAAACCTGTTGCATGCAAAATTGTGCCTTATACTTCATTGGTATGCCAACAAGAGACATATACTTGTATAGGAGGTTGTTCTACAGCATGTGGGATGTATTATCATTGGGATACAGGCGTTATTACTTGCACTTGTACGGGTACAGGAATAGGAGTATGTGGATTAGCTCCCTCAAGTTGGTTTATCGATCGTTGTTTTTAGTATGTAAATAAATATCTCTATTCCTTAAGCAAGGATATTATGTTAATAGTATCCTTGCTTTTTGTTTGTATTTCTAAGCCTGGTTAACAAGTTATCATTATATGAATATTAATAGATTAAGACCTTAATAGAATATATAAATTACATATTTTATATCTTCGAATACTATATTTTGAATCTTTGAAAATCTTGAATGATGATGCTGCTTAGTTCGAAAAGGTTGATTTGACTACTTGACTTGATTATTTACATTGTCTCTGTACTGGACGAGAGAAATTTTAATCGGGTTATTTCCTTATTTCCGCTAGTAATAAAATCTGTTATACTAAATTTGTAGTGAAATCATTCATGCAAAATTATATGGGGCAATAAAATTTTGACTTATTCACAATACCCCTAATTACAAGTAAATATGAGATATAGATTTTTTATTATTGGATTTCTTCTGTACTTTTCTATTGAAATTTATTATACATCATATGGTCAGGATCCAAAAGAAATTTTACGACAATCATACGCTAAGTGTCAATCCGTCCAAAACGGATATTATGAAATGATTAAGGCTACGAAGTACTTTACGACACCAGACACAATAACTATTTCTTTCAATTGTTATTTCAAAAAATTGCTGAGGGATACACTTTACTCTTCAGCTTTTCATTCCAAAAGGTTCTATGATGGAGAATATATCAACGAGGTGATATACACTGGTGATAATTTTATTGTAATGAATCCAAAAGACAGTACCGCACAAATATTATTAAAATCAGATTGGGCGGAAGAAATTAAAAAATATATAGACAACTATACTTTTTATGAACCAATTATAAAGAAAAGGAGTTATCCATTTTTAGATGATTCTGGCCATTTTGATAAGAAATACTTTTTCAAATTTATTAAAGAAGAAACAATCAATAATACTTCCTTTTATCATATTATGTTAAATATCCTACCTGAATATTTACGAAAAGAAGGAATTATTGTTTTGAGAACTGAAGTTAACTATTGGATTCGGAAGGAAGACTTGATTCCTATTCAATATTCTACTGTGGTTGATATTATAATGAATAATGATACATTGCATCAATATGAGAAATATGTCCTAAATAAAGTTATGATAAACAATTTAAGTAATGACACCATTCTGACTCTACAATCTATTCCACATTTATACAAACTACAAACATATGAACCTAACATCAGTCCTAAATTATTGCCAAATTATACCATAGCTCCTGACTGGAATTTATTATCGACAAAAGATGAAAATATTTGTTTGAAAGACTTAAAAGGTAAACTCGTTCTAATTGATTTTTTTTACTCGTCATGTTATCCTTGCTTGATAACTTTACCTCGGTTAGAAGCACTTTATGAAAGATACAAAGACAAGGGATTAGTGATTATTGGAATTGATCCGTATGATAAAAAGGAAGACACGATTGAAAAATTTCTTTCTATAAAAAGAGTAAATTATTCTGTTCTTTTGGGAGGGAAAAATGTAGTGAAAGATTATCATATTTCAGCCTATCCAACAATTTATTTGATAGATAAAGACGGCCGAATAATATTCACACAAGTCGGGTATGGTTTTGGTACACTCATGCTTGAAAACCTGATTAAAAAATACCTGAAGTTATAAAATGAATTTTTAACTATATATTTATCTCACTTGTTAGGATAACTATTTTCAAATAATTACCTTTTTAAATCTGGTTCTGCCCTTCTACCAAAAAGCTACTATACTGGCCAACCATTTGAGATGGCCTTGATGTAGTATTTACAGCTATCAACCGAAACAATGAATAAGATTTAATCATTGGTATTTCTAAGTTATTAATATTAGTAGGATGACAGCCTTGTTATCCGGAATATTCTTTTTCTTATTAAGCAATTCAGTATTGAATTTTATTAGTGTCTTAGTGTTTTGTCAAATCGATATGAAATATACGATTAATGACGAGCGTTGAAAGATGTTTTTTAATCAAAGAAAACCAAACAGGAAAATCGGTGTTCACTTCAGTTCTATACACAAAAAATTCGCCAAGCCAAGCCCTTCGGGTTCGTTCCTTAGCTTGTCATATTTTTTGCATTTTATAGGGCTTCCGTTCACTACAGCCTACTCTGCCTTGTGGCTATTTCTTTCTTTTCGCTACGCTCCATAAATATCCACAATCCACCGGCTGACATTGTTTTTGCTCGCCTGCTGGCTCACTCGGCAACGGAATTAGATTCCTATTTTTAAAAATACAGAAACCTCCCAAGAAATGGAATCCAATTTCTTGTGAAAAAACATACTTATCTCACGCCCTTCGGGCTCCCAATCTAAGACCTCGTTCGCACTCGCAGCGGCTCGCGGCAGTTAATATTGGGCTCAAGGCTGTTTTTCCTGGGGTTCCTGTTTCCCTGGTTGGGTTTCTTTTACTTCTTTTTTTCATTTTTATACAGCATAGAAAAAGTAAATTTCTTATTAGCCTCATCCGATTATAATTTTATAGAAGATATTTTTAATCAATATTATTTTACGAAATTTGTATGTTGTATTTCTTTGTTTGTTATTTTTGTATTGACACATTTCCGTTCTGCAAACAACGCAACCATGAACACACAACTCTCATTATTAGGCCGGATGCTAAGGTTGTATCCGGTTGCTTCCATTAAAAAGAATTTTAAAACAACCAAAAAGAAACACTTCGAACTTTTGGACGAAATTATAACTTCTTCAAAGGCTGACGATATTTTAAACTTTGCCTTTACAAATGCGGGGCGGACTAAGCAACACCTTTTTTTATTCAATAATCCAGTCGGGTACGATAAAGCAAAGAAACATACCTTTTACCCACAATTCCTGAAGAATACCAAAGAATCAAACGGTGTGTTTATAAGCAATTATATGTTTCGCCAAACTTATACAATATCTGCTGTTATAAGGGCTTCAGGTGTTTTTCAAAACCTCAATCTTGACTTCTATCAACCAGTTTCAGTTGAAATTACAAAAGAATATTTATTATTGAGGTTAACTAAATTGGAAAAAAATCCTAAGAGCTATCTTCCGGCTTATGAGGTCTTCACTTATAAACGGAAGAAAGAGGATGAAGATGTTATGAAGGAATTTATAAATCATATAAATACGACGCTTGGTTGTTCAATTTATGCACTTGATCTGAATAGAGGGGTAAAGAAATTATGGGAGGATGATTTGATTGATGCCATGTATGTCAGGTATAAAGACACTACTTCCACCGTTTCAGTTTCAATGGATGAAGATTATACATACAAAGATCAGAACCCAGAGGGCTATAAAATAGCAATGGGGGCACCACTTATGAAACACATTTTTCGTTTCTTAAAGGACAACACGAACAAGTACTGTGATTTTTATACCGATCCCACAGAAGGTATTATTGCATTCAATAAATATCCAAACGACATAAACCAAATAAACACTGTGGTCTCCGAAATTCTTAAAAATAATTGAAACGCTTTTTGCTCATGGTATAGAGCGAGAAGTATCTGAATTATCTAAAATAAACACGCAAAGATTTCGTGTTGAAAATATTAGAAGTCTATTTAATATCTCTAATTTTCAGGCTCGTACAATTTGCGATATGGCCGTAAGAGAAGGTTATTTTTCAAAAAGAATCGCATTTTTTTGTCCCAAAGATGAAAATATTATTAAATCATATAGCCCTCAAGACAAAATAGATTCTGAAATATCTTGTAAAATTTGTGAAAACTCTGGTGAAGATACCTTCATTTTTAAAACTAAGGATTTGAAAAAGGAAGTTTTCTACCAATTAATAGAGGAAGACTATGGAAAATAATCACGAAAATAAATTATATACAGCTCTTATGGAAATGAGAATCAAATTAGGGCTTGTTATTGTAGCCGTTGTTATTCTTCTGACTCTTTTTGTTTTTTTTCTCTATTTTTTATCTCTTGAAAAGTATAAGCAATGCGGTATTGCAGGTGCTTCAGACGGGACTTTGTTTGTGGGAATCGTTTTTATGGTGTACAGACACTATTTCGGATATAGAAAAAAGCCATAAAAAACGTCTTTCGATATGGTTCTAAAAAACAACATCGGCACGCTTAAAGGAAAATTTCAATCTGACTTAAACGTAATCCCAGACGGAGAAAAAGCTTTATTTTTACAATGTGCCAAGTAATGCTATTGGACGTAATCTCTCAACAGTTAGGTTTATTAATCGAAGAGATAATAAACGTTTAAAAATCAGTAAAGAGCAAAAAATAACTTTGCAATCCTTAATATTCAGGCTACTTCTAAATACTAAATTTTTATAAATATTAAATACAACTTAAATTAAGCCCGATTAGTAATAATGATCGGGCTTTTTATATTTAATATTCTTCCCTCTTAATAGCTTGTTAGGAAATTTTCTCATTCAAAGCCCTCGCTGAAAAATTCTTCCAATGTCATGTTAAAAGCTCGAATAACTTTTAAAAGACTGCTATATCTTAAATCCTCTCCCTTTTCATACCTGCCAAACTGAGCTCTTGGAATATCATGTTCGTAAGCAAAATATTCGTAATTACTATATCCCATTTTAATCCTTAAATCTCTGATTCGTTTCCCAAGTATCTCCAAATCTTTATTGACAATCTTTTTTGATGAGAATTCCTTTTTGTCTATGGATTTTTTCATTTTACAAAGAAAAATGAAAATAAATTATTTTGTTACTATCTAATAGTACCTATTAATAAATAGCTTTATATTTGCGGGATAAGAAATCAGAGAATCTAAGTTTATGACGGAACAATGTGAAAACCTTGAGAAATTAAGAAAATTGAAAATTAGAAAATTGGATTCTTCTTGACCATTTCTTAATGGCCAATGAAAAAAGTGGAGACCAGAGACCATTTAAATAAACGGGGCGAAAACCGAAAAGCCATACGAGTAGGAAAACAACAAAAAACTGACAAATGAAAACGAAACAAGTTGTAGTTTTTTCTTTAATTATTGGAATCCTCTTTGGAGGATGTGTTGCAAGGAGAGCGACATTGAAGACATTCATTGATCCTTCCATCCAATCGACATCAGTTAAGACAGTGGCTGTATTTGCAATGCGAAACACGGCCTTCAGTCCTGGTGAAACAATGGAAATGGACCGGACAATTACACAAGCCTTCTTTCAAACAAACCTGAGTGTTAAATTAATTGGAACTGCCGATGCCAGTACAATGCTTAACAGGGAAAATTTAGCCGATGAATATGCAGGTTTTTTAGGTGGTTTTGAGACGTCTGGAATGCCAAATACTGTTTTTTTGAATAAGCTTGGAGAATCCGGTCAAATTGACCACCTGATTCCGGAGCAAATTGACCACCTATAAACCGGTTACTTTTCGGTTGTTTTCCGGAGCAAACTGACCACCTCTTTTCCGGAGCAAATTGACCAC
>JBEKQA010000181.1:0-6772 GCA_049520195.1 Bacteroidales bacterium | reverse complement strand
GCAGGACTGTTTCATCGAGATACCCGGTTTACGAGAAAGGACGGAAGAGGAGTGAGAAGCAGGTTGCTAACAATGTAACTTTCGGTGATGCAACTATTTATGCTAAGAGGGTAATCATTGATCCCACGTTACGGTGTAAGTACGAACTGAGGGTGAAAGGTTTACAGAATGCATGGAATCTTGCCATCCAGGATTATATGCTGAGGCACAGGGTGAAAAAGATAAAGGGAATTGATACCAGTGGGTATGAGGAACTCAATAGAAGGGGTGTGAACCTTTCGACGTGGGAGACGGAAAAGGAAATACCACCGACAGGTTTGAGAAATGAGGAACCTAGTAAAAAAGTTGAGGCTTTAGTAACTGACGGAGTATCATTTCAAGGCGGTTAGTTTTAAGTTTTAAGTCCGGAGATTAAAATCCAAACATTTCTTAAAATTGATCAAATCAGCGATGGGATTGGTATGCGAAGTTGGGTCGGTTTTTGGTTTAAATCAGCAATTTAGCTTTCATTTTTGGTGTGAATGGGTCCAAAGACTTGATTATTGGTCGGGCTTAGGATGGGTATAGGATGGTCGAACCCTGGGCGAACCCTAAGTGAAGGACCGACGAAAGGACGATGATGGTGGATTGAGTGAAGAGTGTAGAGTGAAGTGTGAGGTGTGTTTTAAGTGATTAAGTTTTAAGTGTTAAGAAGAAGTGGGACAGTGATTTATGTAATGAATCTGGAATCAGGAACGAGGAATTAGGAAGGAAAATCAGGCAATAGGCAATGGGCAATAGGCAGCATGAATGAGAAATTGTATTGAATGACGCGTATCTTATTATCCCGCCTCATGAAATTTTTGTGAAGAAAATCGAGGAATGAGCGTTAAGAATTTCGGGCTGTCTGAGGAACGAAGTGACGAGTTCCCGAAATTTAGCGAAAGACGCTGATTTTTATAAAATTTCGTGCAGCGGGAAAAAGAGTTTTCTTTCGTTCTTTCTTTTGCTCACAAAAGAAAGAACATGCCGTTCCAAAATCAGAAATACCCACAAAATATAGCATCGAAAAGTAAAATGAGAACCGAATACAGAAATATAAAGAACAACAACGTGTCACGCGTTACAAACGCGCGCCAGCTAAGATTCAATATGCTTTTTCACAACAATTTAACTCCGTCTTAATGCCATTTAGCAGGAAAAAAACTAACTTGCACCAAAATAAATTGCTGTGAAAGAAACAATCAGAAGAACAAAAATTGTTGCAACAATTGGCCCGTCAAGTAGTACACCGGATAAGATCCGGGAACTGATAAAGGCCGGTATGGATGTCGCCCGGCTGAATTTCTCTCATGGAAAGCATGAGGATCATGCCGCCGTAATCGCCTCACTTCGTGAGATATCCCATGAGCTTAATACCCCCGTCACCATTATGATGGATCTGCAAGGCCCCAAGATCAGGGTAGGCCAACTTACCGGCGGACAGATTCAACTGAATAACGGGGATAAAATCTCCCTGGTTCCCGGTAATCTTTATTCAGGTCAACCCAATTATATTCCAGTGGATTATCCTGATCTGTATGAGGAAGCCCAGTCCGGTATGACCGTCTTGCTGGCCGACGGGCTTTTTGAGCTGGAAGTCACAGGCATAGAAGGCGAAGAGGTCAAATGTATTGTCAAAGAGGGAGGGCTGCTGCAAAGCAGGAAAGGGGTTAATTTCCCTCAGTTGAACTTGCGGCTTCCCTCCCTGACAGAAAAAGACATCAATGACCTTTATTTCGGCTTGGAGCAGGACGTCGACTGGGTATCATTGAGTTTTGTACGCTCGGCCGCCGATGTCATTCATTTAAAGGAACTTATAGAAGGAGAAGGTGTCAGGAAGCCCGTCATCGCCAAGATCGAAAAACCCCAGGCTGTCGATCATCTTGAGGAGATCCTGGATGTTTCTGACGGCCTGATGGTTGCTCGCGGTGACCTTGGCGTCGAAATGAATCCCGAGAGGGTACCGATGATCCAGAAACAGATCATCGAACTCTGCAACCGCAAGGGAAAGCCGGTCATCACTGCCACTCAGATGCTGGAAAGTATGATCCATGAGCCGCGCCCTACCCGTGCCGAAGCCAGCGACGTTGCCAATGCCATTATCGACGGTACCGACGCAATCATGCTCTCAGGAGAGACAGCCATGGGGGAGTTCCCGGTAAAAGCCGTGGAGATGATGAACCGCATCGCCAAAGATGTTGAGGAGAGGATCGATTTCAAGACCTACCCCCACAGCGATCACAATGACGTACTTGCTTTGAGCCAGGCAGTTAACGGAATAGAAAAGGTTGTGGACCTCAATGCCATTGTGGTACTTACAGCAAGCGGCCGGAGCGCCCGTTATGTGGCTGCCGAACGACCCAAGACGCCTGTCTTTGCGCTGACATCACATCTGCCTGTCTACCATATGCTTAACCTGCTCTGGGGAATCAGGCCTATTCTGACCGGCGCACAACCTTCCTCCTTTGAAGAAAGCATCATTTTCATCGAGTCAGAGCTGAAAGGGATGAAACTGGCATATTCAGGGGAAAAGATCCTCATCCTGGGAGGAATTCCTGCCCATGTTGAAGAAGGAACCAACTTCGTGAAAATCCATAAGATTGGGTAGCGATCGAAGTTAGTTCCTAATAACTTAGGTCGAGCATCATCCATTTTCCGTTGACGGCTCCTTCCAACATATTCTGCTCCAGCATATTCCATCCCACGAACCCGGTAAAGATACCATTGGGCGATTGAGCCGCCGTAGGTGCGAGGGGTTCTCCTGTGTCAGCATTGTAGCACTCATGCATTGAATGATTGGCCCTGATGTCATTCAGAAGCACAGGTGCCAGCTTTTTGGCTATCATGGCAGCTTCATCTTTGAACCCATACTTAACCAAAGCGATGGTATACATATAGTTAGCATTGATCCAGAGGGGTCCCTGCCAGTTTGAATAAGGAATGATGATACAGGCATTATTATAATCGGGGTCGGAGGCTGACAGCGACCTGATCCCAAACTCCGACAGCATATATTCAGGGGCCAGGAGATACCGCTTGATCATAGCCCTTCCCTCCTCTTTGGGCAGTATTCCCTGGAAAAGAGGAACGAAATTTGAATAGGTGACCCGTTCGATGGGCTGGCCACTATCCCTGCGGACATTAAAGAAGGATTGCTGCTCAGGAAACCAGAGATATTTTATCATCCTGGCTTTCAGGGTATCGGCTTTAGCTTTGAACATTTTCACATCCTGAGTCTTACCAAGCTGCTTTGCAATCTTCATCATGGCGATGTACTCCCTTAGCTGGAAAGTATTAATGTCGGCCCCCAGGATTGCAGACCTATCGTTGGTATCATTCGTGAGGGCAGGATTATTATCGGCACCCGACTGGATCGCGATATCCCAGAAAAACAGACCATATTTCGGATCATATTCAGTCTTCTCCCTGTATTCCAGCACTTTTTTAATCTTTTCATATTCCGGGGCGATCCATGAAAAGTTGCCGCTATAGAGGGAGGCAAAATAAGCTCCCTGTGACAGGAATGGCTTCATGGCGAATTTACCAAAGATCGGGCGGGGGCCTTTTGTGGTCATGCAACCGGCAACATACCCATTATTATCAATGCCATTCACGAAGTTCATCACCCATCCCCTTAGGTATTTGGTATCTTCCTTTTTATGCGATGCCAGGTAACATCCGATAAAAAAGCCATCCCAATCCCACATCTGCTTGTAAAATCCAGCAGGAATGAGGTAATCATATTTCAGATATCCCTCGGCAGGACGTATCGACTTGAATTTCAGGGTGTCGAATGCAGCGGTGATCTCTGACAGTAGTTTTTGGTCGGCGGGGGACGTCTGGGCAGAGGTCATCCTGACATTTTGTGCCATTGATGAAAGGGGGTTACAAAACAGGAACACAAAAGATACCAGGATCCCGAAAACGATCTTCTTACTTGTCATAATTCTATTGATAATTAAGGATTTAGATAAGAAATGGCTTTGTTCAGGAACAAAGGTGCAAGATACAATTTTTCCCGCTTACTAAAGGTTCAGGAGTTGTTTCAGCTCCTTATACCCGCTGCTGCTTGCCCTGATGCTGACCCCGTTTTTTAGCAGAACATTGTAAGTCTCTTTCTGATAAAGTTCAAGCCGGGCGATCTGGTTCACATTTACGATATATGACCTGTGAACCCTCACGAACTGGGTAGGGTCGAGATGTGATTCCATGTATTTCATGGTCTTTTCTTTCAGGAACTTGTCTGTCGCAGTATGAATGGTAACATAATCGTCATCGGCTTCGATGTAAACTATCCCAGTAACCGGGATCACCTCAATTTTATGGCGGGTCTTGACTGCAATGCGCTGAAGCATTTCGGGATTGCTTTCCAGGGCGGTAACCAGTCCGCTGACCTTTGCTTTTTCCCCGGTTTTTGAGAGGACAAGCTGCTGAACTTTCTTGATTGCCTGGCCAAAACGCTCTGTCGAATAAGGTTTCAGCAAATAATCCACAGCCGACATCTCGAAGGCCTTGATGGCATGCTGGTCATAAGCAGTAGAGAAAATAATATGAGGAGGATCCTCAAGCAGTTCCAGTAGTTCGAAGCCGGTAAGCTTTGGCATCTGAATATCGAGAAAAACGATATCCGGCTTTTGTTCCTGGATGGCTTTCAATCCCGAAAACCCATCCGAATAATCTCCAAGCAGCTCTATATCAGGGTAATCCTTCAGATAATGCCTGATCAGATCTCTTGCAGGTTGCTCATCATCAATAATTATAGCAGTACTCATAAAATTGGTTTTAACATTTAATACTCTTAAATCTTTTCATTTAAACTCATGTCATCCTATTCAACTTAAACTTCACCTCAAAACCCCAGCCTACCAGCAGACAAGCTTTCCTAAAGGACACCTTTCATTACTCCCCTCCCTCTTGGGGGAGGGGTCGGGGGTGGGGTCCTTTCGGAGGATGAGGTGCCTTTGTTCACATGGTCTTACCCTCTTCCCTGCGGCAGTACCAGCAGCACCTCAAACTTGTTTCCCTTAACCTGGGTGCGCAACAACTGTTCATCTTTATAAATAAGTTTCATTCTCTCGCGGATATTAGCCAGTCCGATCCCGGTTCCTTTCCTGGAAGGGGCTCCGGCTTCAAAGTCATTGGTAATCAGTAGCTCGAGATATCCATTACGGGTGAAGCAGGAAGTCTCTATCATCACCTCCCCAGAACTCTCATAAACCCCGTGCTTTACGGCATTCTCATACAACGGCTGCAGGATCATCACAGGGATTTCGCAATCCTGGCATTCTTTGCTGATATCAAATGTATATTTAAGCTTTGTTCCAAAGCGAACCTGCTCAATATCAAGATATTTCCTGATATGCTCGATCTCCTTCTCCAGGGTCGAAAACCTATTATTTCCCATCGAAACCGAGTACCTGAGAAAATCGGAAAGCTTGATCGTCATATCGCGGGCCTTTTCGGGATTGGTGATGGTAAGCGAGCTGATGGAATTCAGACTGTTGAATAAAAAATGCGGATTGATCTGGGATTTCAGCAGATTCAATTCCGATTCCCGGACCATTTCATTCAGTCTTCCCTCAGCCTTTATCTTCTCCTGAAGGTTATAATAATAGATCACAAGGTAATAGACCAGCACGAGAAGGAGATAATAAAAAGTCCCGCTGATCAACCTCCAGGGAATAGAGTTGTCAAGAAAATCCTGGTATTGAAAGCTTTTCGGAAAAATAAGCTTCAGGAACGAGTATGAACCTCCGGTCCATGCCAGCAACAAGACCGCAAGAAAGGTCACCTGGTAAATAATAAGGGTAGAGAACGATGAATCCCTGGGCTGCGCAAACCGTATGGCAAACCAAAGTACAAGTCCAAGTATGCTGTAAATAATATTAAATGTAAGAGCGTCACCTATTGCGATTTGCAGCGGGATATTGTAGTAAATATAAAGCAACAAAAAATGGATCCCTGTAAGAAGGATCCATATTCCAAAATATATTGAAGCAGTCTTGATGTTCTGAAATATCGGGTGCTTCGTCATATTTTGTTACTTGTTAATAAGATTTTATCTCACCTCCGCCAAATATTGCTTCCCCCCTGATGATCAGGACCTTGGTCGGGTCGGTTGGTTCTTTGACAACCAGGCGCTTATCTGAGAATCCTCCTAGTACAGCGTTGATATTCAGCACAACTTTCCAGTCGGCGGGAACTATGAGGGTCACACCTCCAAAGACACATTCGATAGTCAGGATGGTCTGCCCTTCCGGGAGTGTTGCCTGGGTCAGATCGATCTCTGTTCCCCCGAAAACATTACTTATCTTTCCTCCCTTGAAGACCTGGTTGGTAACTCTGTGCTTCGATCCGCTAAAGATATTGGTTTGATTAATATACCCTTCTTCGGGAATCGATGTCGTATGGTCAAAATGAAACCTGTGTACGAATTTATCCTGAAGTCCATTTCTTGTAAGCAGCAGAACACCGATGATAATTAAAATAAGGGGCCAGAAAAGTTTCGTAAAGGCAATATGCATGATGAAGATCTCGGGAATGATGAAGAATCCCCCGATAAGGATCAGGATAAGACCGGGAACCCGGCTGTCGTTTCCGAAGATACTTATTGCACCGATTGCAATGAGTAACATCTGCCATGAGAAGATCACATGCTTCCATGAATAGGGGAGTACATCAAAATTAAATGCCAGCAAAAGTGCTCCTGCCAGTACTACCAGGATACCGAAGATATACTTTCTTCCTTTTT
>JBEKQA010000180.1:0-8562 GCA_049520195.1 Bacteroidales bacterium | reverse complement strand
GGTGACTTTTGCGAAGTGGCTTGATATTGTTAAAGAACACAAAAGAGAAACAGTAAAAAATGGAATTATAGGAGCCAGGATAAAATATTAAAAAAAAAAATAGCGAATATTTGCCAGAATTAAACTTTAAGGGAATGCCTTATTCATAGTAAATATGATACTTTCAAATATGGTATACGCAAAATTGATTGAATAATGCCATTTTTGAAAGGGGTAACTTTTCTTTTCCACAAATAGCGCTGAATTTAGAAGGGGGTAACTATTTTTTTTAATAATTTCAGAAAAAGGGTAACTATAAAAGTTACTTTACTTTTCGTATTTGCCACCCTAATTTTGGCCTTCTAAATTTTATCACAACCATTTATGGAAGGTTCAGTAGACGAGAAATCTAACATCAGACAGGTATTGTACAGGTTAGCCCAAATCGGAGAAGAAATTGGCAAGCGCACTTTATGGAATTACAAGCATAAAGGAATGTTACCATATAGCAGAATAGGAGGTATTCAGGAATGTGTGAATTTTATAACTTTTTTTCGAAATTGTGTAATGATTTCTGCGGTCATGAGGCCCATCTTTGCATAGTCGTGAAAATTTATTCACACTTAACCTAAAAAATATGTTTTACAATAATTCTTTTGGTGGAATGCATTTAATATGGTGGGTTGTCTGGGTTTTACTGCTCATATGGATATTTGCGATACCTTATAACATCCCCTTTCAGCGATATAAGAAAGATTCGCCTCTTGATATTTTGAAGAAGCGGTTTGCTTCAGGGGAAATCACAAACGAAGAATATCAGGAGAAGAAAAAGGTTCTTGAAAGTTAACTATTTGTTTACTTATCAATATTATACAATTTTTTGCAAGTGAAGATTTATGGATAGGTATTGTTTTTATGGAGGAAAGTTATGAATTGGTTAATTGATACTTTAAGAAGCCATCCCGAACTGGCCATCTTCTTTACACTCGGAACAGGATTTTGGGTTGGCAATAAAAAATACCGTGGCTTCAGCCTTGGAGCTGTTACCAGTGTATTATTGATAGGAGTTTTGGTAGGACAACTCAAGATCACTATTTCAAATGATGTTAAGTCTATGTTTTTTCTGTTATTCCTTTTTGCGGTGGGATTTGGCGTTGGTCCGCAGTTCTTTCGCGGATTAAAAAAAGACGGCCTTCCACAAGTACTTTTTGCAGTTATTATTGTCGTTTTGTGTTTGGGTTGTACCTGGGCGGCTGCTGTAATAATGAAATATAATGTCGGGGAAAGTGCAGGATTGTTATCCGGGGCCAACACCATTTCCGCGGTGATTGGTGTCGCAACAGATACGATCAATTCACTGGGCATAACGGCTGCCAATAAAACCAGTTTCATCAATGAGATCCCTGTTTCTTATGCGGTTACATATATTTTTGGAACACTTGGCGCCATTCTGCTTGTTTCAAAGGTTGGACCCATGTTACTTGGCGGTTTAGACAAAGTAAAACAGCAGTGCAAGGAATTGGAAGCCAGCCTGGGTGGCCATATTGTAACGGGAGAAGAAGGCATGTTCCCTGCCGAAGACCGTATTCTTTATAATGCGTATAAGATTGACAGCAAATCAATCGCAAATGGGAAGACAGTCGCTGAACTTGAAAAAATATTAGAAGCAAAGGGTCACCGCCTCTTTGTAGAGCGTTTACGCCATAATACACGAGAAAGATGTTATTATACTGGAAGGAAGAAAAGAATTCCTGATGGGTGAAGAAAGCTTATTAGGCAAAGAGGTGAATGATGTTGAATTGCTCGATTTCCCAGTAGAGAAGCTGAATGTATTATTGACCAATAAGCATATTGCCGGCAAAGCACTTGCGGAATTAATGAAAAAAAGTTACATGCATGGCGTTGCAGTGAGCTCGATAAAAAGAGTAGGCATTGAGATTCCTGTATTAAAAAACAACAAATTAGACAGGGGCGATACTATTGAGCTAGCAGGACTTAAAAAAGATGTTGAAAAAGCAATCCTTAATATTGGTTATGCTGAAAGGCCAACGAATAAAACGGACATGGTTCTTGCAGGATCGGGTATTTTTTTGGGTGGCCTTATTGGTGCAATGGTCCTGCATATCGGCAAAGTGCCACTTAGCCTGAGCACAAGTGGCGGAGCCTTAATAGCAGGTTTAATATTTGGCTGGTTTCATAGCAGGCACCCTAATGTGGGCGCAATACCGGAAGCTACATTATGGTTCATGAACAAAGTGGGTCTTACCACATTCATTGCAATTGTCGGGATAATGGCAGGCCCATCATTTATAAGTGGATTTAAAACTGTAGGCCCAATGCTCTTCCTGGCAGGGGCCGTTGTTACGACTGTTCCTATTGTTATTGGAATTTTAATGGGAAGATATATTTTTAAGTTTCATCCTGCGCTTACTTTAGGATGCGTGGCCGGAGCAAGAGTTAATACGGCTTCACTTGGGGCTGCCCAGGATGAGTTAGAAAGTAAGACGCCTGCCTTGGGTTATACAGTAACCTACGCCGTCGGTAATACCCTGCTAATTATCTGTGGAGTTATCATTGTTTTGCTTTTGAAATGAAATAGATAATAAACAGGCACAGGAAGTACCGATAACAGGTTAATTCAGATAAATATCACTGCTAATTGTATGAAATGGAAAAACTTAGAAAAATAAAAACAACAAGGAAAACAGAAAAGAAACTGGAGACTCTAAGTCCTTTTGAACTAAAGGACAAACTAATCTCCCTTGCAAAAGCGCATACCCACAAGAGCGCATCAATCATGTTGAATGCAGGCCGGGGTAATCCTAACTGGATCTCAACCAAACCAAGAGAAGCTTTTTTTACTTTAGGATTATTCGCCCTTGAAGAATCAAAGCGAACAATGCATCCTTCAAAGGATATGGCCGGAATGCCAAAAAAAAATGCTATTGCCAAAAGGTTTGGTCAGTTCTTACATAAAAACAAAGCATTACCCGGCGTGGGATTACTAAAAAAATCCCTGAAATATGGAACGGGTAAAAATGATTTTAATGCTGATGAATTTGTTCACGAACTGACAGATAGTATTATCGGAGATAATTATCCCACACCTGCCAGAATGCTCCCCCACTTTGAAGCGATTGTGCAGAATTATCTTGACCAGGAAATGTGCAATGGGAAACCACCAAAAGGTAAGTACGACTTGTTTGCCGTTGAAGGTTCAACTGCAGGAATGTGTTACATCTTTGATTCGCTGATGCAAAATTTCCTTGTGAAGCGAGGAGATAAAATTGCTTTGCTGGTACCTATATTTACCCCCTACATTGAAATTCCGACACTTGACCGGAATAATTTCGAGGTGATCAATATTAATGCAAGTGGTTTTACGAAAGATGGATTGCATACCTGGCAATACCCAGACGCCGAGATCGATAAATTAAAAGATCCTTCAATAAAAATCGTTTTTGTGGTTAATCCCAGCAATCCTCCCTCTTATGCCATTCATCCGGATACTATAAAGCGACTGATAGGAATTGTAAAGAATGATAATCCGGGTATGATGGTAATCTCTGATGATGTATATGGAACATTCGTTCCGGGCTTTCGTTCACTGATGGCAGAACTTCCGCAAAATACCCTCTGTGCATATTCCTTCAGTAAATATTTTGGATGCACCGGATGGAGGCTCGGTGTAGTAGTCCTTCATCAAGATAATATTTTTGATAAAAAAATTGCCGGATTAACCGAAGCGCAAAAGAAAGTTCTTCATAAACGATATGGAATATTAAGTCTTCACCCGGAGAAAATAAAATTTATCGACCGAATGGTTGCAGATAGCCGTGCTGTTGCCCTGAATCATACGGCAGGTCTTTCTTTGCCACAGCAGGCTCAAATGGCTTTGTTTTCACTGTTTGCTTTGCTAGATGAGAAAGGGAAATATAAAAAAATGACACAGGATCTTATACAGAAAAGGCTGAAATTACTATGGACATCCGTAGGTTTCACGCTTCCTGCAGATCCTCTAAGAGCAGGGTACTATGCAGAAATTGATATGATGCTCTGGTCAAAAAAATTTTATGGGAAGGGCTTTGCGGGTTATATGAAGAAGCATTTTGATCCTGTGGATATTCTTTTCAGGTTGGCAGAAAAGACTTCAATTGTATTATTGAATGGAGGTGGCTTCTCAGGCCCTGAATGGAGCATCAGAGTATCCCTCGCTAACCTTGATACACCGGTCTATTCCAAAATCGGTAAGACTATTGCAGAAATGCTGCATGAATATGCTGCTGCCTGGAAAGGGTCATCTGAAAATAAGCACAATCCCCTTAATGATGGTCGGGGAAAACATGCTTCCCATAACTGAACATATTAAATTCAGTACACAAACAAAATTATTAACCCATTAAAACTTAATAAAATGAAAAAAATTCTTTGCATCCTTATCGTTGCCCTGATTTGCAACAATCTATTTGCTGAACAACTTCCGCGTGTCATCATACTTGCCACCGGTGGAACTATTGCAGGAAAAGGAACATCCGCTTCTACCTCAGGTTATACTGCAGGTGTAACCCCCATTCAAGATATGATCAATGCAGTTCCGGGAATTGAAAAATTAGCCACGCTCAGCGGAGAACAAATTTGCAACATTGGCAGCCAGGACATGACGGTGGATATCTGGATAAAACTAAATAAACGGATAAATGAAATTTTTAAGAAGAATGAAGCTGATGCAATCGTCATTACTCACGGAACAGATACTCAAGAAGAAACAGCCTATTTTTTAAGTCTAACTATTCGTTATGATAATCCGGTTGTAATCACAGGTTCCATGCGTCCTTCTACCGGAATGAGTGCTGACGGTCCTAAAAATCTATTTGATGCTGTTACGGTAGCTGCAAGTCCCTTATCGAAAGGGCGTGGCGTGATGGTCTCATTCAATGAAAGTATTTTCTCAGGCCGGGAAGTAGTTAAAACTAATACAACGCATGTAAATGCCTTTACTGCTCCTAACACCGGACCTATTGGGCAGGTATACGATGGAAAGGTTAATTATTATAGTGAGGAACAACGTTGCTCTAATAAAAGAACACCATTTGATATTTCCGGAATGACACAACTACCTAATGTGGTTGTGGTAGAACTATTTGCAGATGCATCGGATGTTGCAGTTAATGCTTATACAAACTCAGGAGTAGATGGTATTGTCATCGCAGGTTTAGGTAATGGAAATCTGAATAAAATAAATACTGAGGCTGTGACAAGATCCATAGGGAAAGGTATAATCATATGTCGCGCAACAAGAGTCGCCACCGGCAGGGTAATCTTACACGATGAAACGGATGATGAAAAGTTAGGAACTATTGTAGCTGATGATCTCAACCCGCAAAAGGCAAGAATACTGTTAATGCTTGGCCTTACTCAAACCAAAGATAAACATACATTACAGGATTACTTCTTAAAATACTAAGTATCATCAAATTAATCAGGTAATCATGAAACGATATATATTCTTATTTAGCCTCTTAATGCAATTTACTTTAAATGCAAGCGCCCAGATGCAGAAGCAGATTGACACTACGATTAATCATACGTTCAGGATCATCCCTATTAAAAAAGCAGAGCTTCTGAAAAATGTGGATATGATTGCCAACCTACAGTTTGCAAATAACAGTAATTTCCAGAATGAAAGTTATACGGGTAGCAATTTTGCAATGAACCAGTTCCGGTTTGAAATAAAGGGCCTTGTATTTGACAGCACGATTTTTTTCAGGTTCCGTTACCGCTACACACGTGATCCGATCATTCAATCGGTTGATAATATCAGTCACGCTGTTGACATGGCTTTCATAGGTATTAACCTGTCTTCTAAGGTGAGCCTGGCATTTGGCAAAATGTGTGCTGATTATGGAGGCTATGAATTTGATGCTAACCCAATCAACATCTATGAATACAACGATATTGTTGAATATGCGGATAATTTTTTAAGTGGCGCCCAGGTATCCTGGAGTCCTGTTAAAAACCATCAATTCACTTTTCAGGTTCTCAATGCCAGAACTCAATCATTTACTCAGCTATATGATAGTATCCCTGGTGTTACAGCAGCAAAATTTCCTGCTGCTTTTATAGGTAACTGGAGAGGTAGTTTTGCACACGGCATTTTCTCCACTTTCTGGAGTTATTCTTTAATAACAGAAGCCAGCAAAAGGAATGTATATTATATTGCATTAGGGAATCAATTAAATTTAAAGAAGTGGCTCATCCAATATGACTTTAAATATATGAAGGATGATATTGACCGGCTCACACTTGTTACCAGTTTGATCCCAAAGAGTTATTCTCCTTATGCAGCATTAAATACCTCCTATTTTGAACATTGGCTTCATATTCAATTTGCTTTCTATCCTAAATGGGATATTTCGATTATTGGAATGGTGGATGATGCTTATTGGAATGGTAATCCTGATCCAAACAGGGATAACCATATACGCACTTCCTGGGGAGTCATACCATCATTAGAGTATTATCCTATAAAAAAGTTAAATCTTAAATTTTTCATTTCATATGTTGGCAGGTATTACAACTATACGGCTTATGCAAAAACCAAATTTGGATTAGAATATTCAACAACAGGAATGATTATGATTGGGTTTATTTCGCCATTGGTGATTTTATAGATTGACACAAAAATATTTATAAAATGGAATGGTCGTTGGTTAGTCGATTGAATTCATTGGTTTTCAATAAAAAGTTCAGGGACAACTCTCACCTTTATTGAAACAGTGAATTATTGAAATCAAAAAGATGAAGCAGGTTTTATGCCTGGAACACTATGTTGGCAGAGAGGATAATGTGGTTTCTAATGACAATAGAAAAACATCATCCAATATTCTGAAGGAACAGTCTTGCCGATGCAGTGTAGATTTTTTGAAATAGAAAGAGGTAATTGATTTATGTGATTGCATATTTAAAAAGACTTCAAAAGAATATATTCCTGAAGCAGCTGCAAAAATTACAATTGCAGAAGAAAGAAAACTATAGCATAAATGTGACTATCAATGGAGATATTGATTAATAGAATAAATCAATTGAAAAAAACAGAATATGTTGAAAATAATGAATGATTTACCTGGTAGTGTTCTTGGCGTTTCTGCAGAGGGAAAAATAACCGGAAAAGATTATGAAACTGTTTTAATTCCTTCCATAGAGGAGAAATTGAAAACAAATACGAAAATCCGGATGCTATATTTTCTTGGGAGTAATTTTTCCGGATTTGATCTGAACGCCATGCTGGATGATGCTAAAATGGGAATGAAACATCTATCTGCCTGGGACAGGATCGCATTTGTATCCGATCATGAAATGATAAATACTATTGCAAAATTCTTTGGTCATCTGCTATCCTGCGAGCTTCGCATATTTAAAAATGCTGAATTGGAAGATGCAAAAAAATGGATTACTGATTAACACGGTAGTTCAAAGTATATCAAAGAAAGGAGAATACACATCATGGAATCTAAAACTGACCATGACAAGGATCCAAAGTCGATACCAGGATCGAACCCCGATGCAAATGACGATTTGAAATCCCTACCCATGAAGGAAGTGGAGGAAAAATTAGAATCGTCGCCTGATGGTCTCAGTCAGGTCGAGGCAGAGAAACGGTTGACCCAATATGGGCCAAATGAGATTGAAGAGAAGAAAACCAATCCGTTCCTGAAATTCCTGACCTATTTTTGGGGACCGATCCCCTGGATGATCGAAGTGGCTGTGATCCTTTCGGCAGTTGCCCGGCATTGGCCTGACTTTGGCATCATACTCCTGCTGCTTCTGGCAAACGCCCTGGTCGGGTTCTGGGAAGAACGTCAGGCTGGTAATGCCATTGCTGCTCTTAAAGCCGAACTGGCAATCAAAGCCCGGGTAAAGCGGGATGGGAAGTGGGTCACACCAGCGGCACGTGAACTGGTGCCCGGCGATGTCATACGTTTGCGCCTGGGTGATATTGTACCGGCGGATGCACGCCTTTTAGAAGGTGACCCTGTTGAGGTAGATCAATCTGCCCTGACAGGGGAGTCTTTGCCTGTAACACGCAAACCCGGCGAAGCAATATTTTCCGGTTCGATCATTCGCCGGGGTGAAACCGATGCGATGGTCTATGGAACCGGTTCGAATACTTACTTCGGCAAAACGGCGCAACTGGTGCAGGAAGCGCAAACTGTCAGCCATTTTCAAAAGGCGGTGTTAAAGATCGGCAATTACCTGATCATTTTGGCCGTAGTTCTTGTAGCGGTAATTATTACTGTAGCGATCATCCGTGGTGACAAGATACTCACAACATTACAATTCGCGTTGGTGCTGACCGTAGCCGCGATTCCGGTAGCAATGCCGACGGTGTTGTCTGTGACAATGGCAGTCGGAGCACGTCTTCTGGCGAAGAAAAAGGCGATTGTAAGCAAGTTGGTTGCCATTGAGGAATTGGCGGGTGTGGATGTGCTGTGTGCAGACAAGACCGGCACACTGACCCAGAACAAGCTGACACTGGGTGATCCCTTCTGCGTTAACAATATCCCTGCTGATCAGGTGATTCTC
>JBEKQA010000179.1:0-6935 GCA_049520195.1 Bacteroidales bacterium | reverse complement strand
TTTTCAATAAGCTGAATATAAGCATTTAACAAATCGGGAATACGCCTTTTCTATAGACTTTCTGTAGACTTTGTTCGCTCTTCCTTCGTCTTAGGTTCACTTTAGATATACCCAAAGCTTTGTCGAACACCTGCTTGTTGTTTCTATATGTCATGGCTTAAAGACTTCATTTTACGTTCATAATTAATAATACTTAATTTTTAATAATGAATTAAAAAAAAAGGTGCCCCGATTTTCGAGACACCCTGCTAAAAATTCCGCCAGGATTTTCATCCTTCCGGTAAGGTCAGAAAGAAATTATTGAATAACAATTTTCTTGGTGATAATACCATTGTCAAGAATAGCTTTCAGGCTGTAGATCCCTGTGCTCAGGCCTGTGGTATTTACATTAGTCTTAGTTGAATTGACAACCTGGCTGATTACAAGCTCTCCCGTCATGTTGTAAAGATCGATTTCTTTAATATTACTGTTAGCCTGGACAGTCATCATATCTTTTACTGGATTCGGGTAAACAGATATGATATTCTTCTGATTGAGTTCATTAATGCCAACACCCCCAACATGAATATAATTTGTTTTTGTCAGAGTATTTGATCCGAAAAGGTTTGTTACAACCAGTTTAACGTCGTAACTTCCTGGAGCATTATAAGTAATGGGGGGTGGGTTCTTCAAAGTCGAAGTTGCCGGCACACCACCCGTAAATGTCCACGCATAAGATGTTGGGGCTCCGGTTGAAAGACTTGTAAAGGTTGCTTTTCCACCAAGAGCGATAAGAGTATCAGGAGTCATGAAGTTGGAAACCGGTGGAGCTAGAACACCACTGAATTTATAAATACCATCCGTTGTTCCGCTATTAAATGCGCCAACCCAACCGGTTGAATCATTAAACCAGGACGAACACGTTAATCCTGTTCCATTGATACTAGGATCTGTAATCCATGTATCGCCACCATCCAATGAATAAGTAACTCCCATACGGCCGGTTCCCTGATCAGTTCCATCCCATCCGGTTGTTACATAAGTATTTGCAGAACCTGGAACAGCTTTTATATCACCGGTTAAGACTGATCCATGATAGGACACAGCTGTATATGTTGCACCACCATCGGAAGAAGCATCAAGAAGGTTCAAAGTATCAGCTCCTGTATAAAATTTTATTGCCAATCCATTAAGACTATCCTTAAAAGCTGGATATGAATTTTTTCCTGAAAAATTAGGAGGTGTGGCAACGGTCCAATGTTGGCCACGGTCTGATGAGGCATAAACCCTGCCTTTAGCTGTTCCAAACCAAAGATGATCTCCAACTACACTAAAATCACCGGTATATCCTGTTTCGCCTGATACTGGTGCTGGAATGTTGGCAGAAGGGAGCAATGTCCATTGTGTCCCTCCGTTTGTAGTAGTATAGATTTCAAATTCATTATTGATCGGGTCACCAAGAACTATTCCATTATTGGCATCCCAGAAATAGATCCAGTCTGGAAATGAAGCAGAACCACTATACGGTGCAGTAGCTTGCCTTGTCCATGTTGTACCTCCATCTGTCGTTTTGTATACACCCTGGGAATTAGATCCTGAGAGTTTAAACATTGCCATCCATGCAGTATCGGCATTTATTGCCGTGATCATAGAATTTGAAAGACCTGTTGCATTGTTAACTTTACCCGGAGTCCATGTTGTTCCCCCGTCAACAGTTCTGCTAAAATCCTGAACTGCAACACTACCCCCTGAGCCGTCACTGGCAGCAACCCAAACAATTTGTGGACTTACAATAGAAATATTCATTACACCTTCAACAGAACTTAGGTTCCATCCTAACCCCTGTTGTACCCATGTTTGGGAGTATGAATAAAATGACATTAATGTCAGACAAACGATTGATAGTAGTGTTCTTTTCATAATAGTTAATTTAGATGAATGTTGTTATAAAAAATGTTTATGCAAAGCTAATTGGTTTTGGGAAAAAACAAAAGTTTAATCATGAAAAGATAAAAAAAATATTAATTTAGATTTCACTGATAAAGGATGTTCTTGATTATTAAGCTGTACGAGGTAAAACAAAAAAAGCCACCTCATTAAGAGGCAGCTTTCAAAGATTCCGCCAAGACTATTTGTGCTCGGTTATTTTTTGTTGCAGTTATTGGATTACAACCTTTTTTGTGATCGTGCCATTGTCTAAAATAGCTTTAATAGTGTAAATGCCTGAACTTAGATTAGATGTATTTACGTTAATAATTTTGGAGTTGACCATCTGGGTGATTACAAGGCGTCCTGACAAATCATACAGGTTGATTTCCTTAATATTATTATCCGACTGAACGGTCATCAGGTCCTTCACCGGGTTGGGGAAAATCGTCAATGCATTCTGGTTAAGTTCATTAATACCTACACCGCCAACATAGATATAGGAAGGTTTGATCAGTGTATCTGAAGTCCAATCATTTACGACAATTAATTTAACATAGAAAGTTCCTGGTGTATTGTAAGTAATGGCAGGTGGTGTGGTTCCGGTATAGGTTGCCGGTATACCTCCTTCAAATGTCCAATGGCAAAAAGTCGGGAAACCGACTGACTGGTTTGTAAAGTTCACCGTTCCTCCAAGAGGGACTGCCGTGACATTAGCTGTGAACCTTGCTGCCATTTGGACCAATGAATCTCCTGCATAGATATACATTCCTCCTGTCGACTTTTTTGAAGAAGCTGTCGATCCTGCCCATCCTTTGGAAACATTGACCCACGCAGTGGCTTCATAATCACCGCCGGCTGTAACAACTGTCCAGTGGTATCCCCCGTCAGTAGTATATGAAACTCCCTGATCAGCACCTGCAGCTCCGGATGACCCCACTAACGTAGCAGTAGTGCCTGGAATATAAGAAACATATCTGCCGTACATAGTGCCAATAACAGTGACATCCTGCCAGGTTACTCCTCCATCAGATGTTATATTAATAGTAGTATCAGTGCCAACATTAAGGTAAGAAAGGAAAGCAAAACCATGCAAAGAATCTGAAAACATAGGTTGGACTACCTGTGTGGTTCCATAGGTTGTTGCAGAAACAGCCCATGTCATCCCTTTGTCAGTAGAACGATATATCCTTCCATTAGTCGTTCCAAACCAAACGAAGTGACCGTAGTAGCTGATATCACCCGTGATTCCAGTTTCCCCCGAAAGAGGTGCAGGAATGTTGCCGGTCGCAACACGAGTCCATGTGTTTCCTCCATCAGAAGTTGTATAAATTTCGAAATACTTAGGAATGCCAGTTGGATCACCAACAGCAACTCCATTGAGACTGTCAAAAAAACACATGGCATCAGCAAAAGAAGCACTTCCATATGCTGTTCCTTGTTTGGCCCAAGTCGTTCCGCCATTGGTGGTTTTATATATGCCCTGACTTGCACCTGTATTAAAAAGTGCCCAACATGTATTTTCATCGATTGCAAACAACTGTGATAACCCTGTCCCAGCATTGAAATTTCCCTGAGTCCATGTCTGACCGCCATCAGTTGATTTGGTAAAAATGTCAAGAATGAGGCCTGTACTACCAATGCCATATGCCCACAGGGCATTTTGATTATTCATACCAATGGAAATCTGACCTACTCCATCTCCGGAAGGAAGATTAGAGTTTACAGAAGTCCAGGTTTGGGCAAAATTGGCAATTGAGAATGCCAATATTACCGTTAATGAGAGTAATACTTTTTTCATAGAATGATGCTTTAGTTTATTTATACAAAAATATAACTGTTTTTGTGAAAATCAAAGAGATAATGAAAAAATGATGGAATGGCAGATTGGAAGCAATTAAGAAATATCGTAATTTTTACTACTTTTGCTTCAGTTTTTAACCATAAAATAAAAGAAGGAATCCATGTTTGAGGGTTTGACCGATAAACTCGATCGTGCGTTTAAAGTCCTTAAAGGACAAGGACATATCACAGAAATAAATGTCGCTGAAACCTTAAAGGATGTCAGGAAAGCGTTGCTTGATGCTGACGTCAGCTTCAGGATCGCCAAGCAATTTACCGACCAGGTGAAGGAAAAAGCGTTGGGACAAAATGTTCTTACCGCTGTATCCCCGGGTCAATTAATGATAAAGATTGTCCATGACGAACTTACGGAGTTGATGGGAGGAATGAAAACTGACTTGGACCTGAAAGGAGATCCGGCTATCGTTTTGATTGCAGGTCTCCAGGGATCAGGAAAGACCACCTTCTCAGCAAAACTGGCTAATTACCTCAAGACCAAAAAAGGAAAGAGCCCTATATTGGTCGCTTGTGATATATACCGGCCTGCCGCTATTGAACAGCTTAAAGTTTTGGGACAGCAGATTGAGGTAGAAGTCTTTTCTGAGGATGATAATAAAGATCCTGTAAAGATTGCAAAACATGCCATAACCTCTGCTAAAGACCGCGGATTCAATGTGGTTATCATCGATACTGCAGGACGGTTAGCCATTGATGAAGAGATGATGAAGGAGATTGCAGCCGTCAAGAAAGCGGTCAACCCGCATGAAACCTTATTCGTTGTCGATTCAATGACCGGTCAGGATGCAGTAAATACTGCAAAAACATTTAATGAGCGCCTTGATTATGAAGGTGTTGTCCTTACCAAACTCGATGGTGATACACGAGGTGGGGCAGCATTGACCATCCGCGCGATAGTTGAAAAGCCCATCAAATTTGTCGGGATCGGTGAGAAAATGGAAGCGATCGACATCTTTTATCCTGAACGTATGGCCGATCGTATCCTCGGTATGGGGGATATCGTTTCTCTTGTTGAACGGGCACAGGAGCAGTTTGATGAAGTTGAAGCCCAGAAATTACAGAAGAAGATCGCCAAAAATCAGTTCAATTTCGATGATTTTCTTTCCCAGATCAAACAGATAAAAAAGATGGGTAATGTCAAGGATCTGATGGGCATGTTACCGGGAATGGGAAAAGCTCTGCAGAACATCGACATCGATGATAACGCATTTAAAGGTATTGAGGCCATCATTCATTCTATGACACCACTGGAAAGGGAAGACCCTTCGGTGATCAATGGAAGCCGCAGGAAAAGGATTGCAGCAGGAAGCGGCACAACTATCCAGGAAGTGAACCGCCTAATTAAACAATTTGATGATACGCGCAGGATGATGAAAATGGTAACTACCAGCAAGGGGAGGGGTATGGCCAACATGATGCGCAATATGAGAAATATGAACTAACCGGGATCATACAATGAAATTATTGGACGGAAAACTTGTATCCGACACGATCAAAGCAGAAATTGCTGCCGAAGTTAAAACCCAAATGCTGGACCAGGGTATAAATACTCCTCACCTGGCTGCAGTTCTGGTTGGTGAAGATCCTGCAAGTCAGACTTATGTAACAGCAAAAGAAAAAGATTGCAAGGAAGTCGGCTTCATCTCTTCTATTTACAAATATCCTTCAAGCATATCCCAGAAAAAACTTTTGGAAGTCATCGATTTCCTGAACAAAGATCCTGAAATTGACGGGTTTATTGTCCAGTTGCCACTTCCAGAGCACATCAATGAACAAATTATTATTGAAAGTATTGACCCATCCAAAGATGTTGATGGTTTTCATCCTGTAAATGTAGGCAGAATGGTGCTGAATATTCCTTCCTATTTACCAGCCACTCCTTATGGCATTATCAAACTATTAGAATACTATCAAATCGAAACTGAAGGAAAACATTGTGTGGTGTTGGGCAGAAGTAACATTGTCGGGACTCCTGTAAGCATCCTTATGTCACGCAAAGGCAAAATAGGAAATGCAACTGTTACCCTTTGCAATAGTCTTACTCCGGATATCCGATCAATTGCTTCAACTGCAGATATCTTAATAGTAGCCGTAGGAAAGAAGGGATTTGTGACTGCTGACATGGTCAAAAAGGATGCAGTGGTAATCGATGTTGGGATGCACAGGATTCCATCTGAAGAGACAAAATCCGGATACAGGCTCACAGGAGATGTCGATTTTAATGAAGTGTCGAGGAAATGCAGTTATATTTCCCCTGTCCCTGGTGGTGTGGGCCCCATGACCAGGATCTCACTCCTTCTTAACACTTTGAAGGCCGCTAAAAAAGAAATTAAATTCTGATAGTTGAGCCCAAACGATGAAATATTGCTGAAGGAAGGGAAAGTACTTCCTCTTGCTGAAGAATTCTACTCTATACAAGGAGAAGGGTTTCATACAGGAGAACCAGCATATTTTGCCCGTATAGGAGGATGTGATGTAGGTTGCCATTGGTGTGACAGTAAAGAGTCTTGGAATGCTGATAAATATCCTCCGGTTCTGACAGATAAGATCATCGAACACGCGGCATCTTACCCTGCCAAAGCAATTGTTGTAACCGGCGGGGAGCCCCTCTTATATAATCTCGATTATTTCTGCCAGGGTTTGCATCGGAAAGGAGTGACAACTTACCTGGAGACTTCAGGATCTTCAGTATTAAGTGGTGAATGGGACTGGATTTGTCTTTCACCCAAGAAAGATGCGCCACCGTTACCAGGGATTTATTCTAAAGCGAATGAATTAAAGGTCATCATTGAAGAAACTTTTGATCTGGATTGGGCAGAGGAGAATGCAAGACAGGTATCCTCCGCGTGCATCCTTTATTTACAGCCCGAATGGAGCCAGCGAAACGCCATTATTCCTGAAATTGTGGAATATATCAAGATGCATCCGACATGGAAGATCTCTTTGCAATCACATAAGTATATAAGGATTCCATGAGACAGATAATCAGACTTAGGCTAATGAATAGCAGAATTTTAAGTATTCTGACCCTGGCCCTTTATCTCTGTTCGGTTTCTGCTGCTTTTTCACAGAATACACCTCTTTCTACGAAATCCAAAAGAGCAGCAGCGATGTTCACTGAGGCCATCAATTATTATGATCAGAAAGATTACCAGAAAGCTATGCGGATT
>JBEKQA010000178.1:0-8749 GCA_049520195.1 Bacteroidales bacterium | reverse complement strand
TTATCCGGGCTCCAGTTGTTAAAATTACCGGCTACCGTCACTACTTTAGCATCCTGGAACTTATCCAGGGTGAATATATGGTTCGCCTTGAGAGCTAAAAATGAATTTATGTATTCGCCTGTACCTGTGGTATTTGGATTGCCGGGGTCAGTTATCCATTTGCCATCGATGATATATTTATACTCATAATTTCCAGTACCAAGTACATACCAGATCTGCCATCCGTCCTTGATTTTATCCATCTGAAGCTCATCTGTATTCCAGGCATTAAAATTACCGGTCAGGAATACGGTTTTCGCATTCTGAAAGCCTTTTAACCTGAAGACAATGCTGTCGCCGAGTCCGATCACCGAATTAAAATTGCCGGAGCCATCAGGTCTTTTCAGCTTGTTTTCAGGATCTATGATCCAATTGTTATCAACGATGAATTTATATGCATGTGTTCCATCCCGAAGGTAAAGATTGATGAGCCAGCTTCCGTCAATACGGATCATACTCAGTTCTTTCTCGTTCCAATTGTTGAAACTACCGGTCAGGATGACTTTGTGAGCAGAAGGATATCCCCTGAGCCGGAATATATAGTTATAGCAATAAACAATGGAATTATACCCTCCATTAGAATCATCTTCATGAAGCCTGTTAAACGGGTCCTGTGACCAGCTCCCGTCAAGGATGTATTTATACGAATACTTGCCGGGTTTTAGTTTTAGAGAAATAACCCAGCCAGAATCGCAAGCCTTCATAGGAGAACGCTCTGTGCTCCAGGCATTAAATGAGCCTGATAAGTAAACCTGTTTTGCTTCTTTATGACCTGGCAGGAAAAAGCGGGCAATACCATTCGCATAGCGAAATACTTTGATATTGGTAAACTGGTTTATCCCGTAATCCGCAGATACCCTTTCGGCTTCTCCTTCTGCCGACATCCAGCGATCATCAAGCATAAATACGTCATTCGACAAAGTGGATTTCACCGGTACCTGTCTCAATTTTTTTGATAATTCGGCCAGGTGATCATTTAATTTTACGATCTCCCATTGTGAATTCTTTACGAACACTTCTTTCTTCCCGGAATACACGGCATCCAATACCAGACTGTCGAGATCGAATAACCGCATGATCTCTTTTTTCTGTGCTTTGTTCCATCTCAGGTCAATTCTGAAGTAAGTCCGCCCATTCTCTACCCTGCATACTTTATTCGGGTCAAACTGCGAAATGCCGTTCAAGGCAGTTAAAAGAAAGATCAATAAAAAGAAATATGCAATCTTGTTCTTCAACTTATTCTGTTTTATTCAGATTGATCTTCAATTCATTCAGCACTAAATTAATACTTATTTCTCCTTTATCAAAAAAATCATATCCCAGCATGCCATCTATCGGGTAACCATAGGTGGCAGATAATGCCTCAAGGCTTGTAATAATGGTTTGCATTCCTTTTATTGGATGGTCATTGATGGCAAAATCATTCAAATTTGCAAGCAATACTTCCGATTCACCCGAACCCGCTCCCATCAGGTCGGATCTTCTTAGAATCGTAACGGTGCTCAGCACTTTCTTTGGAGCATAACTACTCAGCACGTTGGATTCAGCGCCGGTGTCAAGACAAAAATCAAGGAGCTTGCCTCCAACCTTTACTTTGACAAAGAGGACATTATGATATAATTCGATCTTTTCAGTAATATCAGCCTTGATTTCATTCCGGGTTGAAACTCTGGTACCGTTTTTATTGAGCCGGTATAACCTGAGCTCATTATGCCTGATATCTATCACCATTTCCAGCCCTTTCAGCATACTCACGCCAAACAAACCAAGAACTTTGACCCCCCGTCGGTTTTCGATATGACCCAGGTCTGTAACATCTGCCGTCTGATCTTTGTATAATAACCCGGCAACATCGAGGTTTTTGATCTGAACATTTCTGATTGTACCCGTCGAACCTGTAATCCCGCTTCCTTCGCTCCCAAGAGATGCCACATATTTCCTGAAATAGGTGCTGTTTAACACCAGCTGAGCTGCACCGGTATCTAAAAGAAAGTTCCCTGTCGTGTTATCGACTTTGGCTTCAATCATGAACAATCTTCCGATCCGCTTCAACGGGATCACCACTGATTCAAGTTCACCAAGGGGACTGAGGCCTCCAAAACCGATTCCGGTGATCGTGATGGTGCGGTTGATGATAAATACTGTTCTTTCGGGAATCCTTTCTGCAAAGAACCTTCCGGACGAAAATAATACGAAGACTGCTATCAGAACGAACCGGGTTAAAAATTGCATGTCTTGTATATTATTTACAACAGTACTGAATATTAGTAATCAAAGCGATAGCGTCAATAACACGGTCTGCAAACAAAAGTGCAGTTCAATTCCCCGGATTTATCTTTTTGGATTAGTCTGTACTTTAAACTCAACCGTCCTTGCTACTTTCTGAAGGATCTCACCTTGTTCGGAAAACCTTACTGAATAACCGGCACCCTCTTTTTTCAGATCCATTTCGTAACAAATCCCCTTATCAACAGCTTCCCTCTTTATAGCGGTCATGATCTGATATCCGGGGAAATTCTTTTCAGCTGAAGCTGAGACTTCAGCTGGAAGTTTAGCCGGGTCAATTTCTTTATCTGATGCAGTTACCTGTCCGGCATTGTTGAAAGTGATGATAAATTGCTTTCCCTGCTGAAAAAATGAAATGATATAGTCGGAATTATCTTGCTCGTACTTTATCATTTTTGCAGCCGGGAATTGCTTGGTAAATGATTGCTTAACCCGTGCAGGGACTTTATCGGCGGTTATTTCCTGAGAGTACGAAGTCATCACGATCAGGATCGTAAGTAATATTGCTGTTAAGAGTTTTTTCATTTCGTTTAATGACAGAAGAATCCTGAACAAAGGTAAATATTTTACTTTAATTTTATTCTTATTTTACAACGCAATTACTATATTTTGTCAGTAATAGCTTACTTTGGAAAAGAATGTTATTTCTTTTGCCGGATCAAAAGAAATAACGAAAGAAAACTCCTTTTCCCGCTGCACGAAATTTGCTAAAAATCTTCGTCGCTTACTAAATTTCGGGAACTCGTCACTTCGTTCCTCAGACAGCCCGAAATTCTTAACGTTCTTTCCTCGATTTTTCATACGCAAATTTCATGAGGCGGGGAAGAAGAAGTGACATGTGGCAACCTGTCATTAAAATTCCTTTTAAACCCCTCTTTTTCTCCATTCACACTTCACTTTTCCTTCACTCAAACCATAGTCTTTATTCGTTCTTCCTTCGTTCCTAATTCGTTTTATCTTCGATCAAACAATAAACAAAGAAAACCCACAGGTCAATCATCAAATAATCATCATTTGACTCACCCAAAACCAATAAAAAAAGTAAAAAATCAGAAAAAACAGACTTATCTAAAGCAAAATTTTCCCGGCCGGACGTACCTCTTCCAAGTAGAAACTTTCACTTTTAATGAAATTAACTTGAATGTTATTTTTTCCCCTCCCTCTTGGGGGAGGGGCTAGGGGTGGGGTCATTAACGTCATGAAGAGCCATTAATATCGACTTCAGCCTCAACTACATTTCCTGGCCGATCTTTGACGCGGACAAGAATCCGGCAAGATTTATAGTCAGCATTTTCTACCGTCGCAATATAATCCCATTCTCTGTTTCCGGAAAATAGCTTTGCGACAGCCGGGCCTTTCTCAATAAGTTGACCCATTTTATTCAATATCATCACACTAACTGTTTCTACCCTGAATTTATCCCAGGCTGAAATCCTGATCACATTCCCCTGGTGCCCTCTGTAGGTGGTTAAATCGACTTTCTGTACCTTCGGTTTCGTTAAACAATCAGACATGGCTGCATGAAAGACATCCTTATACTTAGTCTTCTTTTTTGATTCGCTGTAATCCTCAGACCGTTGCGGATCATTCTTAACCGCCTTGCTATATTTAGATGCCTTGGCAAACTTTGCCATGATTGCCAGCTGTGCCTCGCTCTTAACCACTTTGGAGCAGTCGGGCCGCTTAGCCATGACCGACTTCCCGCCGTAATTCCTGAGAACAATATCTCCTACTCTGCCGGAGTACATCCTGGTAATCACATTCTTAAATGATATCGCCATTTTATGGGGGTTTTAGAGTAATGAGTAAAGGTAAAACATAAAATCAACCTATGCAATACCTTTGATCAAATTGTTATTAACAATTTATTATTTGAAATGTTAAAGCTGAGATTTGAAGTCTTCAGCTGCAGACTTAATAATTAATTTATATCACTTTTTAACTTTGTGAGATTGTAAAAAATATTTTATGATCTTTTGCTTTTGATGTAAAATATTTTATTTACCTTTAAAGTCTGTACATAATAAAATTATGACAATGAAAAGGCTTATAATTATAATTTTATTGACTGGCTCAGTGATGTCAGTGTTTGTAATCTCTTCATGTAAGAAAAAAGTGCCTAATTATTATGTGAGCCAGGGGTTAAAAGATTGGGGGTATTTCAATGCAGGCAGTCAATGGCTATACAGAAATGATTCAACTGGAGTCAAAGAAACAGTTTGGGAGGATAATAACCCACAGGACATAATGGTTGGGGGTAACGATATTGGTCGTTATGATGAGCAAATTACTGTAAATGTCAGCTGTTCTTTTATGTATGGTTATATTTTAGGTTATGACTGGAATCCCCCATACGCGACTGATCAAACTTCATCACACACTGATAAACTTGAACTATCATTTATCTATCGTAATCAGCCGTTGCCCTTACTTGGCATATGGCCTGAAGAACCCCTGAATGATAGTTTGCCAACACCAGGTACTCAAGTACCACCTCAATCACTCATAACAGAAATGATTACTGATTATCAAATAGATACTAATCATTTCTCTAATGTTCTACATACGACGCTGACAAAAATTACTGCTTATAAATATGAATTCTATTTTGCAAAACATATCGGATTAATACACTTCTCTGAAAATAATTCTAGGCAAAATCTTCATCGATCCTATAGTTTAGTAAGCTGGAAAATGAACCCATAAATGAATGATTAATGAATTAGGAATTAGAAGAATTAGAAGGAAGGCAATAGGCAGCAGGCAGTAGGCAATGGGAATTTGAATCTGGAACCTTTATATAACTCTTAAGACATTAAAAAAATCAACAATCTTCAGCAATTCTTAATTCCAGATTAAATAAAGCTCCCCTGGCCTCAGGTTTCACCATTTCGCTTTATTGCGTCACGCGTTACAAACGCGCGACAGCTGAGAGTCAATAATAATTCGCAAGGTCACTTCTTCCTCTGTCACTCTGTCACTCTGTTACTCTGTCACTTTCCTTCAACTATCTAATTATCAAGATAATTTCTTATTGTTGCAATAAAATTATTCAATCCCGTCTTCATCATCATGGAAAAGGAGATTCAGAAAAAGTCGTTGGAAACGTTCTTCAGGCTGGAATACCGGAAACTGGTAAACTTTGTCAGCAAGAACCTGGATGACCGCTTTTTTGAAGCTTCACCGGAAGATATTGTGCAGGATGTAGTTGTGGGACTGATCGATAAAATTGAGGTGGATACACAGATCGGGAATCTTTCGGCCTATATATACCGCTCGATCAGGAACCGGATCATCGACTACCAGAAAAAGAAGAAACGTTCGGTTTCATTGGAAAGCTTTACGGATAAGAAAAATGAGAATTATTTACTCAATACCCTGAAAGATGAAACAACGGCAGAAGAAACAGATTATTCAGATATCGGGCCTGAAATGCTCAGAGAAGCTATTGACCAGCTCAGACCGGATGAACAGGCAGTGATCATTGCTACAGAGTTCGATAATATTTCTTATGATGAACTTTCAGAGGAATGGGATGTCCCGGTCGGCACACTGCTGTCAAGGAAACATAGGGCGCTATCAAAATTACATAAGATCTTATTAAACAGTAAATCAAACAATTAAAAATAACAATCATGGAAACAACAATGAATAAAACAGAAGGACAACCCTGTTATGGGAGGCACAGACGCAAGGGCGGCTGGATCGCCTTGGGAATAATCGGGTTTACAGGACTGGCATTTCTTTTCGGCGCCATCATCATGTGGCTCTGGAATGGCCTGATGCCCGCTATATTTCATCTTGGCATAATAACTTATTGGCAGGCCATTGGATTGGCTATACTTGGAAGACTTCTCTTTGGCGGCTTTCATCATGGCCATCATCACCCTGGGCAGCACCGGATGGGACCCTGGAGACACAGGCATTTCATGCGTGGAAGAGGGAATTGCCGTGAATATTCCAACGGTACCAGATGGAGCTATTATGAACAGTACTGGAATGAAGAAGGAGAGAATGCCTTCAATGAATATATAAAGCGTAAAACTGAAAAGTCCGGGAAGGAAGAATAAATTCCTTCTTATTCCTCAATCTTTATCAATCGGAAATTCTGTGATGTACCTTCTGAGGTGACCCTCAGGAGGTACATTCCTGGTAAGAGGTCAGCAAGACCGTTAATCCTGAATGTATTAGTTCCACCACTCGCAATATTTTCCCTGGTATTCAGAATTGTCTGCCCGGTCAGAGTGATTAGAGTAACATCCAGACTCCCGGACACATTTGAATCAAATGAAACGGTAAAACCATCTTTAAAAGGATTCGGATAGGCCTTGTAAGTGGTTTTGCTCATTATGCCAGCCCCGGCGTACACCAGGGCTTTGGCATAATCCGGAATTCCATAGCCCAATATGGAATCCGGATGAGCATACTGGCTTGAGCTTTTCTCAATAGCCAGATAAAGTTGTGAGGGAGTAAGCGTTGGCCGTGCCTGCCATAGGCAAGCCATTAATCCCGCATTAATGGGACATGAAAATGAGGTACCGCTGGCAAATCCGTAAGATGTGTCAGGAGAGGCAACCGTACAGTCCACTCCCATCGATGCAAGATTTGGTTTCACATAGGTTCCCGTAGAGCTGAAAAAGGCATAATGACCCAGTGAATCCACAGCGCCAATGGCCAGGGCGGCAACAGCATCAGAAGGTGAATCAACACAAGTGGAATATCCGCCTGAATTCCCTGCGCTGATACTTATGGCCATGCCCTTGCTTTCGGCAGTATTCGCACCTCGGGTCGATGGATTTGTATAGCCGTTCATGTCAGCACACGTATGATCCATCCAATCGTTATCAAAGGATGAATAGCCCAGGGAAGAACTTATTATATCTGCGCCGACGCTGTCGGCCATTTCGGCTCCTACGACCCAGTTGTATTCCTCCACAATATTTTCTGAATTAACATCTTCAGTCCTGATAAGCCAGTATGAAGCTTTCGGAGCAGTCCCAATGAGATTACCCGGATCATCACAGGCCATTGTGGAAAGAACGCCTTCTCCATGACTATCCTGGCGGTAAACATCACTGTCCGGTTCCACGAAATCCCGGGTTCCAAGGATCTGGTTATTTGCCCGGAGACTGTCAAATTCCGGATTAATATCTACATTCATGAATCCATCATCCAGCACAGCAATTACTTTTCCCTGTCCCCTGTACCCCTCATTGTGAAGTACATCTCCGTTCAGGAGATGGATCTGTGCATAAGAGGGACCATAATTATAAGCCTGGACCGTACCAGGTATCAGGTTTTTATGGGGTTCGCTTTTCCTGAACAGATCCTTTTCAACCTTGAATTTCCTGTAAGCTCCATCAGATTTCTTTGAGTTATAAGAAGTAACCCGGGTGACACTCTGAACAAAAGGAAGTGCCCTGATTGAATTCAGGACTGAAGAATCTGTAGCCCTTACCGTGATCCCATTGAACCATTTGCACCGGGTATAAACCTGAACTCCTGTGGCGGCAACTTTATTCACGTATGTGGGATTTACAGGCAAATCCTCTTCGATTATAGGGATTCCCTGGGCATTTCTGCGGTCGATCGCCCTTTGTGTCAGGAAGGCCTGGGGATCGCTGATCGTATAGGGAGTACCGTTTTTATCTCTAAAAGCAACAAAATATTTTTGAGGTATTTGTTGTGAAAAGCCTATTCCCATTAGAAAAAGCAGTATCATTGTCAAACTCAGCTTCATCATAAAATCTTTTCTATCGTTTTGAACTCAAACAAAACAAAGATACTGTTCAACATACGAGATTGATCCCCGAAATATATTTTAGAATTATTTTAATACACTTCAGTTGATCTTTACCCTTAGTCCGGGTGATGATTTTTTTGTATTTCTTTTTTTCCTCCTTAACAATCAAAAGAATAGCCTTTAGTCAGCATAGGAAACTATGTATATTTGTAAAGGATTAATTTAGAGGAAAAACTGCTGATTTGGCTATAAAGGCAAGAATACATTAGTTCTCTGAGAGAAACAAGGAAATTGATTCTGAAGGTTTATTAAGGAACAGAACTAATCAGGCTTAATTATGAATATTACTTTTAAGGACATCACAGAAAACGATTTTGATTTTGTTAAGGAAGTCTATGATTATTACATCGAGAATACTACCTCTACATATTATACAGAAAGACTGCCGGTTTACCAGTTAAAAGAATTTATTTTAGTGGGTCACGAAAAATACAGATCCCTACTGATAAAGTCGGACAATATCAATTGCGGGTTTTGTTACCTGTCACAATATAAGAAGCGTCAGGCGTATGACAGGACTGCAGAAGTTTCTTTATACCTGAATCCGGAATTTACGGGGCATGGAATTGGCAGAATTGTCTTACAACATCTGGAGGAAATAGCCAGGCAGAATGGGATTAA
>JBEKQA010000177.1:0-7035 GCA_049520195.1 Bacteroidales bacterium | reverse complement strand
CAAATACCTAGTTTCCCTGGCAGTCCTCGGGCAGGACTTACCGGCTTTGTAATCAATAATGAAGGATATGTTGGTAGCGGATTTGATAATTCTTATTTTTATAATACTTTTTACAAATTCAATCCTTCAAATAACACCTGGTCACAAATCCTGAGTGTTCCCTCTTTCAAAAATGAAAGTGGTGTTGGCTTCACACTTGGCAATAAAGGCTATACGGGGATGGGATGGGATATATACAACGAGTTTGCAGATTTCTGGCAATATGATCCCAATGGATTTCCTCAAGGGGTCAATACTTTAAGTAACACAGATATTCAGTTGTATCCTGATCCAGCCGCCAGCGTAGTTACGATCGCCTTGCAAAAGTCGTCATTAACAGACGGTACAATCGCCTCAATTTATTCTGTCCAGGGTCAATTAATAAAACAATATTCTTTAGAACAGGAAAAAACAGAATTGGATATCAGCGGACTAACATCCGGATTATACGTAGTTAAAGTGTTTAATAAAAGCCAGCTATTTGTTTCAAGGCTTATCAAAGAATGATAGTGATAAGGCTGGCCTGACTCCTGGCAAAAGAGGAACTATTTAGTTAATGCACTGATATTTAGCAAATCTCATTAGAGATGATTTTGCTTTGGTAGCTTTCTTTTGAGAATGTACAAGGCTATTATTCTTATCTTTGCACCCTTTTTAATTCTTATTCAATTATCTTGGTGACCACGAAGAAAAAAGTCATTGTCGGATTGAGCGGCGGAGTCGATTCTTCTGTTGCAGCTTATCTACTGAAACAGCAGGGATATGATGTGACCGGCGTTACCATGTCGATATGGGATGGGAAACCGGGGGTGGTCCCTACCGGAAAACATGCCTGTTATGGCCCCGATGAGAATGGAGAGATCGATGAAGCCCGTGAATTGGCTCGAATCCTTGATATTCCTTATCGTGTGATTGACTGTTCGCAGCGATACAAGACAATGGTTCTTGATTATTTTCGTGAAGAATATCTATCGGGAAGAACCCCGAATCCTTGTATAAAATGTAATCAGCTGATAAAATTCGGAATGCTTCCCGATCTCGCAAAAATGGAAGGGATTGACTTCGACTATTTCGCCACAGGTCATTATGCAAAGGTTGAATGGGATGAAAAGAGAAATCGTTATCTACTGAAGAAAGGAATAGATCCAAGAAAAGATCAGACTTACTTCATCTATCGCCTTACCCAGGCGCAGCTGTCTAAAGTTCTCTTCCCGGTAGGGAATATGTCAAAACAAGAAGTCAGGGAAATAGCTTCGAAAATAAATATCCCGTTATCAGAGAAAGAAGAAAGCCAGGATTTCTATAGCGGGGATTATAAGGACCTGCTCGATATTTCTGACATCCCGGGCGACATTGTCAATCGTAAAGGTAATATACTTGGCAGGCACAATGGGTTCTGGAATTATACTATTGGACAGAGGAAAGGACTGGGAGTGGCTTATAGCGAACCGCTGTATGTGCTAAGTGTCAGCAAAGATAAAAATCAGGTTGTAGTTGGAACACGGGACGAGGTGATGAGTTCTACCTTCGTCGTTAATGACCTGAATTGGATTGCATTCGAATCCCTATATGAACCCATGGAGGTCAGCGTCAAGATAAGATCGGCACAGAATGCAGCTTTTGCAGAAATTGAACCTTCCGGACCGGATTCTGTCAAAGTGACATTTCAGATTCCCCATGATGGTATAACCCCTGGTCAATCTGCTGTTTTTTACCAGGACGACCTGGTGATCGGGGGAGGAGTCATTCAATCTGTACTGCAAGATAATTTAATGTAATACAGTAACTTAACCATTAAAACAATGCTTATGAAAAGAATCCTGGTATTTACATTCCTGATCCTTACTTTCGCCGGTTATTCACAGCGGAATCCTGAGATCACTGCACAGGAGCTTAAAAAAGATGTATATTTTCTTGCCTCAGATTCGTTAAAGGGTCGCAAACCTGGGACAAAGGAAGCAGATGTCGCCGCTAATTACATCCGTGATCAGTTTATAGCTTCCGGGCTGAAGCTTATCTGCGATAATGGATTCCAGTATTTCGACATCGTCACAGACGTCACTGCAGGTAATAATAATACGCTGAAGTTCGATGATTTCCAGGGAACCATGAATAAAGATTTCATGCCGGTTGCCTATTCCTCGAACGGAACCATCACAAGTAACGTGATTTTTGCTGGTTATGGCTTCGATATTGATCAGGACAGCTTAAAATGGAAGGATTATGACGGAGTAGATGTAAAAGGTAAATGGGTCATGATCCTCCGGGGCGATCCTGAACTCGACAACATGGAGAGTAAATTCATCCCTTTTACCGAGATCAGGGGCAAGATACTTGTAGCAAAGGATCACGGCGCTGCCGGCGTTCTTGTGGTTACACCCGTTGCTGTTGATAAAGATGATAAGCTTATCGGGCTACACTCGGAGAATAATGACGTGACCTCCGGGATTCCTGTCATCAACATCAAGCGGGATGTCGGAAATATGCTTTTGAAATCTACCGGTTATAAGATAGATTCTCTCGAGAAAATCCTCAACAAAACAAGGAAACCTATGACACTCATTCTTCCTGATGTTGTTACCGCATCTTCAGAGATCATCCAGAAAAAAGCAAGGACAGAGAATGTAGTAGGCATGATTGAAGGCTCTGATCCTGTTCTGAAAAATGAATACATAGTCATCGGAGGTCATTATGATCATCTTGGATTCGGAGGTCCCGGTTCCGGCTCCAGAATGCCGGATACGGTGGCTATTCATAACGGAGCCGATGATAATGCGTCAGGAGCAGCAATGGTAATAGAGCTTGCCGGTAAGCTGGCACCAGAGAAAGACAAGCTGAAGAGAAGCATTATTTTCATTTCTTTTAGCGGGGAGGAGATGGGACTGCTTGGCTCGAAGTATTTTACTGATCATCCTCCTGTTGATTTAAAGAGTATTAAAGCCATGTTCAACTTCGATATGGTGGGTCGTTTCGATAACGAGAAAAATTCGATCTCTATCAGCGGGACAGGAACCTCTCTTGAGGCCGATTCGATAATTAAAATCTATGAAAAAGGTCTCCCGTTCACGGTCACCCACTCACCCGATGGTTACGGGCCATCAGATCATGCCTCTTTCTATGCCTCAAATATTCCTGTATTCTTCTTTACGACCGGCTCTCACATGGATTATCATACCCCTTTTGACAGAGCGGATAAGCTTGATTATCAGAAAGAAAAAGAGATTGGTGATTTTGCTTATAATCTGATTGATAATGTCGATAACATGCCAAAAGCGCTGACTTTCCATGAATCAGGAAAGAAGGAGGGTTATGGACGGGGTGGTCGCCGGTTGAAGATTACGCTTGGGATCATGCCCGATTTTGCTGGAACCGAGAAAAAAGGACTGAGAGTTGATGGCGTTACCAAGGATGGTCCGGCATACAGGGGTGGCATGCTGAAAGGCGACATCATCACGGCCATCAACGGTTTGACGGTTGGGAATATATACGAGTACATGTCACGGCTCGGGAAATTAAAACAGGGTCAGACCATCAATGTCGAGGTCCTCAGGAATGAGAAAAAAGAAATTCTGATCATCCAGTTATAATTATTTCTCTGCTGTTTATGGACATGAATCAAATTTTTAACAAGCTCTTCCTGCTTAAATTCATCAAGTTCTGTCTGGTAGGATTTTCCGGGATTTTTGTGGATTTCGGCACCACTTACTTTTTTAAGGAAGTAGTCAAGATTCAGAAATATATTGCCAATGCTATAGGATTCTCTTTGGCGGCGACAACTAACTATTTCTTAAACCGGATCTGGACTTTTAACAGTCATAATCCTAAAATACTGGAGGAATTTTCAAGGTTTTTCATCATTGCCCTGATCGGGCTGGGAATCAACAGTGCGATCATCTGGCTGTTAAACGGTAGATTCAAGGTCAATTTCTATTTGTCAAAACTGGTCGCAACTGTGATCGTGACCTTGTGGAATTTCCTGATCAACGCTTATTTCACTTTTGCCTGAGATGAGGAATTAATCATCATCGTCATCATCATCAGAACCACCATTTTCTATAGGCTGTTCTTTTTTGGTTGTATCGGCTTTCTCGATCTTCTGAGGTGCAGGTTTCATAGCGGCAGGTGGCATTACCGGTTCTGGAGAAGGTGGCTCTGTCTGGATCATATCTTCCGGAATACAAACAATAAAATCGGCTTTCCCTAGGTTGTCTTTTTCAAGTTCATCAAGATTATCCTGGTCCACTGAGGAAATCGTCACTATCTTCAGATCATTTGCATTCCTTTTATTATATTCCTTAAGGTACCAGACAATACCTTCATAATTGTCGGAATGATAGCTGCCGTTAATGTGCAGGAATACAGATCCCTCATTAATATTCTTTAAAATGAAGTGAGCCATGGTGGCATCCTTGATCGCCTGGGCTTTTGCCAGATTTTCTCCCATATGCATGGGCGACCCGGCAACCATTTCACCTATCTTCTTATAACAGTTAAGGTTAGGATTATATTTTAACGGAAGCGGGGCGATCATTCCGCGTTCTAAGGCATTGATGCTGTCCAGCCCTGATGTGCCTTTCAGGTTAACAATAGCAGCAAAACGTCTTGGAATGTCTGTGGCAATGACTTTTATCCTTTTTTTTGCTGCATAATCAATGATGGGTGCATAATCGGTTTTATAATTCGGCCACAGTTTAGCTTCTGCTTCAAAATCTTTCTTTCTGATCATAGAGGAAAGATATTCATCCAGGAGCAACTGGTTATCCCTTTCAAACATCTCGGTACCAATGATCAGCTTTCCACTTTTCTCGGCATACAGATCCTTAACCAGCTGTAATTCCAGCCAATGACAGATCGGGTTTGTGTGGCTCTCTCCAAAAAAGACCACATCAGCATTTTTTGCAGCCTTAAGGATATCCCCGTAATCGGCTGAATGACCCTTAGCATTAAATATCCGGTAAGCTGGTTTATCGCTTTTTGCAGAAACCATTAATACAAAGATCACTATTACTCCCAGCAAGGTTTTAAATTTCATGGCATCAAAATTATTTTATTCAGGGTTTAAATTTATCAGTGCAAACCTGTATCATCATCGTCAGATGAATCATCATTAACAGTTTTTTTATCATTGCTATCTATGGGTGATTTATATGTGCCTGCCAGTACAGATTTATAAAGGTTCTGATCTGCTAGTGCAGTAATGGCCTCTGCGATATCTTTGTCGGTCTTCAGTGAAGAAATGATCTTACCCTTCTGGTAATAGTATCTCGAAATAATTTCCTGCTTTAACAAATCACAGATCTGGGATTTGAATTTTGTAAGATCACTCTTTTTATCATTTTGCATCTGGGTCTTCAGCGCTTCGTATTCAGATTTAATGGCGTTGAAGTAGTTCTCTTTCTCAGAATTTTTTTGAAAATCCTCGAGAGCTATTTCACTTTTTGTCTTATAATCATATTTTTTATCGGCGATAAAAGCGAGGAAAGAGTTAAAGATGGAATCAGTGATCTCGAATTGGTCCGGAGGAAGTATTGTTGAATGGTCTCGCCTGAATTGAGTGGCAAAATCAAAGATAAGGTACTTTGAATAAAGCGTCAGAGCAATATTGCTGTAATCAACTTTGTCTGTTTGGATATCGGGTTTGATTCCTCTTCCTTCAAAAACAGTTCTCCCGTCTTTTGTTTTAAAGGCAGCAATCAGTGAATCGGGTATCTTGCTAAATTCACCTTCTTTATTTTTGTGGGAATAATCAATGGCCTGGATGCATCTTCCACTGGGAATATAATATTTGGCGACTGTAACTTTCATCTGGGCGTTATAACTAAGGGGAACTACATTCTGAACCAGCCCTTTCCCAAACGTCCGGCGGCCAATGATCACACCCCGGTCAAGGTCCTGGATGGCACCCGATAAGATCTCGCTGGCTGAAGCACTTTGTCCATCCACCACAATAGCAAGAGGAATATTTACATCTACTGCCGGATTCATGGTCTTGTAAGTATGGTTTTTATCCGGAAGTTTCCCCTTGGTGGTGACTACATCCTGGCCACGGTCAACAAAAATATTAACGATATCAACAGCTTCATTCAGTAATCCGCCTCCGTTTCCACGGAGGTCAATGATTACCCCTTTCAGGTCCCCTTTTTCACGCAACTTCAAAAATGCCTGCTTGACTTCTGCACCTGCGTTCTGTGTAAAACTTGTAAGTTTTATGTAGCCGATATCGTTATCCAGCATGCCTGAATAGGGAATATTATCGATTTTAATAATTTCACGTGTGAGGGTTTTCTCAACAGGAGCTTCTTCTCCGGGACGTTTGATCTTTAAAGAAATGGTAGTTCCTGATTGCCCTTTCAAGATGGTGCTGACATCGGAATAGGATTTTCCTTTTGCCGATTGTCCATTGATCTCCAGGATAATATCTCCGGCCCTGAGATCGATCTTCTGTGCCGGGGATCCTTCATAAGGCTCAGATATAACAACAAAATCGCCCTGCTGATGGATCAGCGCACCGATACCGCCATATTCGCCGGTGGTGATGAATTTGTAATCCTCAATTTCGTTTTCAGTAATATAATTAGTATATGGATCTAAGGATTCAAGCATTGCATCTATGGCAGTCTTTGTGAGTTCTCCCGGATTAATATCATCAACATAATTTGTATTTAGTTCTTTAATGACATTTGAATAGATGTCAAGATTCTTTACCATTTCAAATCCCTGTTCACTGGGGGCCTGTGCAGAAGTAAACTTCCAGGTACCCAGTAAAAAGATCATCATCAGAAAAATCACTTTTCCTCTTCGTATCATAATCCTTATTATTATCTGTTATATAATTCGTTTTTTGTTATCTCCCTGCTTTCAGGGAACCGGATCATAACCGCTTCCCCCCCAGGGATGACAACGCAAAAGTCTCTTAAGGGTAAGCCAACTGCCTTTGAAAGGGCCATGTTTCCGGATCGCTTCAATACCATAAACCGAGCATGAGGGCGTAAACCT
>JBEKQA010000176.1:0-7073 GCA_049520195.1 Bacteroidales bacterium | reverse complement strand
AATTCAAATGGATTGCCTTATAATTACCTGGATATTTATGGTAAGATATCAATTGATGCAACCAATGGAAGTAAGATAAACTTTTATGGTTTTAATTTCAATGATAACGTTCAATACCAGATCCTGCAAAATTATAAGTGGACCTCATCTGGAGGGGGTACCAACTTTATTATTATTCCTGGTAGCTCTCCTGTTCTCCTTGAAGGTAATTTTGCCTATTCCCAATATCAGGTCTCACTTCAACAACAAAACACTTCCCCTAGTTCCAGTTCTATTTCAGGATTCTCAGGAGGATTTCATTTTACCTATTTTTTCGGGAAGAATGCTCTTAAATACGGAATAGATCTTAGCGGATACAAAACCAACCTGACTTATTACAATACTGTGAACCGAGCCATTATGTTGGATCAGAGTACCACTGATCCATCTATTTATGCATTGTACAAATGGCTGGTAGGAAAATTTATTTTTGAACCCGGGTTCCGTCTGCAATATTATGCCTCACTGGGTTCTGCTTCTCCTGAACCCCGGTTATCTATTAAATACAATGTAACTGACGGGTTCAGGTTAAAGATGGCCGCTGGTTTGTACTCACAGAATCTGGTTAGTACAACTTATACACAGGATGTCGTTAACCTGTTTTATGGTTTTATAGCAGAACCCGATAACCTTCCTTCCGAATTTAATGGCCACAAAGTAAACAGTAAATATCAGAAATGCGATCAGGTTGTGCTTGGTTTCGAAGCTGACCTTGCCAAAAATCTGGACCTGAATATTGAAGGTTATTACAAATATTATCCCCAGCTTACGACTATGAATAGGGATAAGCTTTATGATGACACACCACAGAATTCTGCTATACCCGATTATGAGAAAAAAGATTTTGTAATCGAAACTGGAGATGCTGAAGGTGTTGATGTTTCTCTTCGCTATGATTACAAACGGCTTCATTTCTGGGGTGTTTATTCTCTCTGTTTTATTCATATGTTCGATGGAAGAACCTGGTATGTACCTGTTTATGATCGCGAACACAATGTTAATCTAACTCTTTCTTATCTCTTTGGGAAACACCTTGGTTGGGAAGCAGATATACGATGGAATTACGGTTCAGGATTTCCTTTTACGCAGACGGCCGGATTCTATGAACAAATTAATTTCAACAACATCGGAACCAATATAATTAACCAAAATGGAACCTTAGGAACTATTTATGGGGACTATGATAAAGGCCAGTTACCTTATTACAGCAGACTGGATCTTAACCTAAAAAAGAAGTTTGACCTGGGACGCTATACTAAAATAGAAATTAATGTCAGCGTAACCAATGCATTAAACCAGGAGAATATCTTCTATTTCGATCGTGTTACTTATACCCGTGTTAATCAATTACCTCTGATGCCCAGCATGGGGATCAGCTTTACATTCTGACATCCGTTTCACTATGGACCCTTATCGCATTATGTTGTCATGTATTGATCTGACGACACTTGAAGGGACAGATAATTCGAGAAGGATTGTTGAACTTTGTCGTCAAGCTCTTTCATATGGTGAATCGGGGCTTCCGTCACCTGCTGCAGTATGTGTTTATCCTCCGTTTATCAGACTTGCAAAGGATCAGTTAAAAGGTGCCGATATCAAGATTGCAAGTGTAGCAGGCTCATTTCCTAGTGGACAATCACCCTTAGTTCTTAAACTTGAGGAGATAAGATATGTTATTAACGAAGGAGCTGATGAGATTGATGTTGTAATTTCAAGAGGTCGGCTTCTTGAAGGGGATGAAAATTATGTGTTCGATGAAATCTCTGCTATCCGGGAACTCTGTAAATATAACTTATTGAAAGTAATTATTGAAACCAGTGACCTTAAGAATAACATCTTAATTCGTAAAGCCAGTGAAATTGCAATAAAGGCAGGTGCTGATTTTATAAAAACATCAACAGGAAAGGTTCAGCCGGTTGTTACGATAGAAGCCACAGAGACTATGGTGAAAGTAATTGATGAATTTCAAAGGACTACAGGAAGAAAAACCGGGATCAAAATTGCAGGTGGAATTTCAGAACCAAATCAGGCTTTACAATATTTTCTTCTGATTGAAAGGATTCTTGGTCCGGAATGGCTTAATAATACACTCTTTAGAATAGGTTCAAGTCACCTGGCAGACTGTCTTGCACAGAGGCTTTCGGGTTCTTCGATATAATGAATTAAAAATCTTTACTACTTTTGCGCGCTTATCCATACTAACTGATGAATTTGATAAAGACCGACCTTTCATTGATCAAAACCCAGGATGTCCGAAAAAGATTACTTTTAGACATTGTTGCTCTAATTGTAGTCTTTTCTATCCCCAAAATAGGTCAATATACACATTTACCTTTTTGGATGATTGAGCCTATGCGCTTGATGGTTGTTTTATCACTTGCCCATGCCACCAAAGCAAATTCTTATCTCCTTGCCTTATTTTTACCCGTTTTCTCATGGGCAGTTTCAGGACATCCTGAATTTATAAAGATGGTGGTAATGACAGGCGAACTAGCTGTGAATGTTTTCTTATTTTATTTTCTTATTAAAGAAATTCAATCGATCTTTCAATCGATGATTATTTCAATTGCTTTGAGTAAGGTTCTGTGTTATGCCTGTTATCTTCTCTTTTTCTCACAGGTATTTATCCAGGAAGAAACTGAACCTACCTATTTGATTGCCCAAGTAATTTCTACACTGGTTTTCAGTTTTTATGTTTACTGGGCTTCCCGGAAGAAGTTTCAATGAGTCTGGTAATATGTGACTGTTCAGGTTCAGTAGACTGATCAGCTAAATTTTTCACTACATCCTGATACATTTTACTAAAATCCCGAACATCCATTTTATAGTAATCCAAGTTACCCTTTAACCGTTGACCTGACATATGGTATTTACTATAAAGCCAATGGTAATAATCCTTAGAAAGCTCGGAAATATTTCCTGCTTTGTTTCGCTGAAACACAAGTGTGGCTTCAATTAGATGAATGTCAGCAAGTATATGGATCATTTCATCACGGGTAAAGACTGAATCTGCTGACAAATGTGGTGGCAACAGTTCAGTTTTCGGGCCTCTGCAAGAATTCGCTAAACAGAAAAAGCAGAAAATGATGACAATCCGGATAAAAGACATTATTTAATTTTTTCCTGATATTCCTTATTTAATTCTTTTACCACGTCGCCTGTGATATCAAGTGTTTCACTGGCGAGAAGGATCTGACCTGAATTTGCATAACCAAGAATGTAGTCGAAATTATAGGATCGGTTATACCTTTTCAGAAAATTTGTAACAGTATCCAATAAGGTTAGATGCATGGCTTGTTCCTGTTCTGCCACCTGTTTAGTATATTTTTCTTTCTTATCGGCCAAGGCTTGCTGTTTCTGCATTAAAGCATCGTACATAACCTTTGCTTTATCTTCCGGAATTGCGTTGGCCGCAGCTTTTTTCTGAAAATCGGTGGCTTCTTTTTCAAAGGCAGCCTGCTCAGATAAAATCTCTGATTGAAGCTTTTTACCGGTTGTCTCTAAGTCACTCTTAAGTTTTTTCACAAAAAGGTATTGGTTGTTAAGCGAATCGATATTGATAAATACCACTTTTACCGATTTGCCTGATGTATTTTGCAAAGCTAATTGTGTGGGATGATCGTTGGATTTCTTTGACAAAGAGAATAGAATGAAAAGAACCATCAATCCAATAAAAAGAACCAATTCGATAAAGAGGTGAACCTTGAGGATGTCTCTGTTTCCTTTTTTTTTAAATTCTTGTTTGCCTGGGGCAGAATTTTGTTCGTTTGCCTGAGAACCCTCAGGTTTGATGTTGTAATCTTCTTGCATAATTTGGATGGTTTTTAGTTTCCTAACTCGGACATGAATTTTATCCGCATTAGCCGGATCTCTTCTTCTGTATATTCATCTTCGCCAAGTGTGGTCAAGGCTTCTTCAACAGAATCTGATTCGGCTTCACGGAAGTAATTGAATATTTCCTCCTGATGGTAGGGATCTACATATTCATCTATATAATAATTGAGGTCTATCTTTGTCCCTGAAGACACAATGCTTTCGATCTCAGTAAGCAATTCATCAAGGCTGAGGTTCTTGGCATATGCAATATCTTCAAGTACAAGTTTACGATCTATATTTTGAATAATATAAACCTTCAGACCTGATTTATTAACCACTGATTTGACGACCATATCCATCGGGCGGATGATCTCATTCTCTTCCACATATTCTTTTATGAGATCGAGAAATGGGGTCCCGTATTTCAGCGCTTTTCCTGAACCAACCCCAGTTATTTGCTTAAGTTCTTCAACGGTAACCGGGTACTGAATAGCCATATCTTCCAGTGACGGATCCTGGAAGATCACGAATGGTGGAAGCTTTTCTTTCCGGGAGATTTCCTTACGAAGATCTTTTAACAAGGCAAATAGAGTTTTATCGGCCGTACTAGTCTTTGAGCCCATTGCGGCAAAGAATTCATCTTCCTCGATATTTTCATAATCATGATCATCAACAAGCATGAATGAGAAAGGTTTTTTGAGGAATTGCGTACCTTCCGGGCTGACCTTTAACAGGCCATAATTATCGATATCTTTTAAAAGTAGTCGCTCAATTAAGGTTTGCCTGACTACTGCATTCCAGAATTTTTCATCTTTTTCAGAACCGGCGCCAAAAACACGAAGTTTGTTATGCTTATAAGATTTAATATGAGCGGTGTTTTTGCCCATCATGATATTGATAATGTGCTTCTGTTTGAACTGTTGTTTAACAGCAAGTACTGTTTCCAGGACTATGGTGACATACTGTTTCCCTTCGAACCTTTTTTTCGGATGCAGACAATTATCACAATTCTGGCAATTATCTTCCTTGGATATCTCTCCGAAATAATGAAGTAGTTGTTTACGACGGCAGACTGAAGATTCCGCATAGGCAACAGTTTCAAGAAGTAATTGCTTTGCAATTTCCTGTTCGGCCACAGGCTTCCCTTTCATAAACTTTTCCAACTTCTGAATATCATCATAGCTATAGAAGGCAATACAATTACCTTCGCCGTCGTCACGTCCAGATCTGCCAGTTTCCTGGTAATATCCTTCCAGGCTTTTGGGAATATCATGATGAATCACATACCGGACATCCGGTTTATCGATCCCCATGCCAAATGCGATAGTTGCAACAATAACATCCACCTCCTCCATCAGGAAGTCATCCTGGTTCTTTCTGCGCGTTTGTGCATCGAGTCCGGCATGGTAAGGCAGAGCTTTAATTCCGTTCACGACCAGCGTTTCGGCAAGTTCTTCAACTTTTTTTCGGCTGAGACAATATACGATCCCTGATTTCCCTGAATTACCCTTAATGTATTTGATGATATCCTTGACAACGTTCTTGGTCTTTGGCCTCACTTCATAATAAAGGTTCGGACGGTTAAAAGAAGCTTTAAAGAGGGTCGCATCAGCCATTGCAAGATTTTTCTGTATATCCTGCTGGACCTTCGGGGTTGCTGTGGCGGTAAGTGCAATCACAGGAACTTTTTGTCCAATGGCCTCAATAATGGGTCTTAAGCGGCGATATTCCGGGCGAAAATCATGCCCCCACTCTGAGATACAATGAGCTTCATCAATTGCGTAAAAAGAGATTTGAATTGATTTCAGGAACTCAATATTTTCATCTTTTGTGATTGTTTCCGGAGCTACATAAAGCATCTTTGTATCTTCTGAAATAATATCCTGCTTGACCTGGGCTATCTCCTGTTTAGTCAAAGATGAATTCATGAAATGAGCGACCGTGGATTCCGTTCCGAAGCTGCGGATCGAATCCACCTGGTTTTTCATAAGGGCAATCAGAGGAGAAATTATTATAGCCGTACCATCCTTTATGAGTGCAGGAAGTTGGTAACAAAGTGATTTTCCTCCACCCGTCGGCATTATGACAAATGTATCTTTATCATGTAAAACATTGTTAATTATTGCCTCTTGATTCCCTTTAAAACTATCGAATCCAAAGACTTTTTTCAGTACTTCATAAAGTTTATATTCGTCCTTCTTAACAGCCATTTTGTACTCCGCTTAATTTTAGTATTTTTGTGTAACTTATAGTTCTTTTTTTAGTCAAGACAAGTAGCTTCTAATACAAATATACTATAAAACTCAAAATTGAAAATAAAATTTTAAAAAAACCTATTGTGAAAGATCATAAATCAATAAAAGAAATTGCAATAAGGACAATAACGGAAGAAGTAGATGCGGTTGCAGACCTTACCAATGCTATCAATGATGACTTTGTGAAATGCGTTGATTTGATATTTCATTCAAAGGGTAGGGTCATCGTGACCGGAATCGGGAAAAGTGCTATCATTGGTGCAAAACTCGTAGCCAGTTTGAATTCTACTGGCACACCTTCCATCTTTATGCATGCTGCAGATGCTATTCACGGAGATCTTGGCACCATTCAGCAAGAAGACATTATTATTTGTATATCAAAAAGCGGTGAAACGCCGGAAATAAGGGTTCTTATTCCTTTGCTCAAAACTTTTGGAAGTTCACTAATTGCTATCGTCGGTAATTCGCATTCATATCTCGCTAAACAAGCTGATTACATTCTGGATACCACAGTAAAGAAAGAAGCGTGTCCGAACAACCTTGCTCCGACATCCAGCACGACAGCACAGATGGTCATGGGAGATGCACTCACTGTATGTTTACTTGAATGCCGTGGTTTTACAACAAGAGATTTTGCCAAACTTCATCCAGGAGGAGCACTAGGTAAACAGTTGTACCTAAAAGTCGCAGATTTGTACATAAACAACCAAGTCCCCAAAGTTAAAATCGACGATGATATAAAAACCATAATCCTGGAAATTTCTTCCAAGAGATTAGGAGCAACAGCAGTTTTGGACCATGGACAGCTCAAGGGCATCATTACTGATGGAGATCTTCGGAGAATGCTTGAAAAGACAACAGATTTCGAAAAGATCACGGCACGTGACATAATGAGTAAATCACCAAAAACAATTGATCCCGGAATGTTAGTCGTTAACGCGCTTGCCGTTATGCGGAAAAATA